>CAYOMB010000125.1:0-3609 GCA_964404955.1 uncultured Dehalococcoidia bacterium | reverse complement strand
TCAAAATCATGGAGCCACCGATGAGAATTGAACTCATGACCTACTGTTTACGAATTATTAGGCACGCAACCTATCATATATAACCCCAACCTAAGTACCTGTTCATTGCTGTATATAACAGCTTATTCCAGTAGATGTATAATAGATGTACAGATCACTTATGGGGATACGCTATAATCCCACGCAAAGAGAGTAATTTATGAAGAAGTTTATTATTACAACTATAGTATTAATAGTACTAATTTCTTGTGGCGGTTCTACTACCGAAGCACCAGAGGTTACTATTGAAACACCAGAGGTTACTATTGAAACACAAGAGGTTACTATTGAAACACCAGAGGCTACTATTGAAGTACATGCAACAATTGATTCTGGAATAACTGCGAGATTGGCTGAAACACCAAAACTAGAATCTACCCAAACTCCACAACCAAAGGCATCTGATTCTACTCAGCCAAAAAATACAATAAAAATAAACACTTCAGATGAGGAAAAGGATAACAACCAGAATAATATTGAATCAAGCCAAGCTGGTAACTTTACTTTGCAGTGTGTATCGAGTACAAATGACCCTCTCAATACATGGGTAAAGGCTAAAGGACCAATTGGAGGTTTGGGATATAACGTACGATATAGACATGATAAACCAAATATAATGTACTTTACTGATGCATGGTCAGGAATACAAAAAAGTACTGACGGAGGCCAAAATTGGATTCAATCTAATGGAGAAAGAGAAGGGACTATTGATTTTCGAGTCGGTCCTTCATTAGATAATATCCCTGTATTTGCCCTTAGAATAGATCCGAATAATGAAGATATTGTATGGATAGGCCTGCAAGATAACGGGGGTCTCTATAAATCATACAATGGAGGAAAATCTTGGGAATCAAAAAATAATGGCCTAGACTCAAATAAAATTATTCCGCAACAAAAATCACAAAATTCAGATGAAGATGATGATACTTCCGAGTTGCAATTAAACGTCAGAATGATTGAAGTTGAACCAGAAAATTCAGATGTCGTTTATGTCATGGGTGACGTTGACACGCAAATAGATGGATTCCAATTTAATCGTACTCGAGGATTTGTATTTAAATCTACTGATGGAGGTGAGCAATTTGAACTGGTTGGTGATTTTGCAAATCTAACTAGATGGCTCTTTTTTACGAATTCGAATGACACTGAAGAATTACTCGTTACTACAGGACTATTCGACCGTGAACCTGACACAGCAGCAGAAAAAGAATATGAAGAGATTTCTGACGATGCCATGCCAAGCGGACTTGGGGTAGGAGTCTTTAAATCAAATGACGGGGGCAAAAACTGGTATGAAAGTAATCAGGGGATTAACCCAAAACGGTCCATGCATTTTGGTGGAGCAGACCAAAGTCCATTTGATGAAAAACTAATCATCATTGCAAGCGGTAACGACGTTGATAACTTTCTTCGCGATTACCCAGGAGCGATTTATAAATCTATAGATGGAGGAGTTTCTTGGCAAGATGTATCACCTCTTTATTCAGGATTAGGGATGTTCGGCGCGGTCGCATTTGCTGAGTCTGATAAAAACATTGTTTATGTTGCGGGAGAAAATGAATTTCTTCGTTCGACAGATCAGGGAGAAACATGGACCATACAAGAGCATTGGGGACCCCCAGGAATAAAGCCAGGGAATCCCATTGATATGGTAGTAAGTAAGACTAATCCTAATATTGTATTCGTTAACAATTATGGTGGTGGTGTTTTTAAAACTGAAGATGGTGGAAAAACTTGGATCGAATGGAGTAACGGTTATTCGGGTGCAAACATATTTGGCATTTCTGTTAGCCGTACTGGTTGTTTAGCTGCAAATGGGCGAAGCCAAATACACCTTTCTGATGACTTTGGCGAGACCTGGCAGGGTATTCAATATGGCAAATCCAAGAGTCTAGGAGATGGTCTAGCTATTAAATTCTTATCACACGATGATACCAATCAAACCCTTATTGCAACTGATGCTAATAATGGGCGTCTTTATTACTCAAGCAATCTAGGCAATAACTGGGAAATAGCTACAGGATTAGTAAACATAGAACATTCTTTATTTGAAGAAGCGTTTGGCATACATATTGTCGAGGAAGCAGCCTCAAATCCAACGGTATTGTACGCTGGTTATATTCAATCAAACATTAAAGGACATGATCCTCATCAATTAGACGAAATTGAACAGTCACCAGGAATGTATAAATCTGTTGATGGAGGAATATCCTGGTTCCCAATCAATAATGGACTACCCGATGAAGACTACAGCCGTAATGTATCAGATATTACTGTTAGTAGTCAGAATGAAGATGTAGTCTATATCAATTCATTGTTTGATGGGTTGTACTATACGGTTGATGGTGGTGAATTTTGGGAACATCTTACAGGTGAGTTACCAGCGGGTATGTCATGGGATGATTGTGGGCATACGTGTGTTAATGAGGATGGTCAAAGAATAGACATGGAAGATATGGAACATTCTAAAATGATTCAACGTAAACACGCGATGAGTATTGCAATTAATCCTCAAAACGACCAAGAGATATTTCTAGGTACCAATGTTCATGGTGTTTATAAATCCATTGATGGTGGATCAAGTTGGGAAGAAACACTTTGGCGTACTGAGGCGATCAATACCTCGAAACGAGACCACGCACACGCAATTGATATTGCAATTAACCCAATAGATACGAAGATCATTGCTGTCGCCGATTGGAATAGTGGTGTGCTGTTGAGCCAAGATGGAGGTGAGTCTTGGCAACGAATTAACGAAGAATTAGATACGGGAGTGGTACAAGTGATAACATTTTCACCAAATGGACAATATCTTTTTGCTGGTACTGAAGGACATGGCATATTTCGGTATAAACTCTTTGATTAACCCCTTCACTACTCGCTAATGGATATTTACTCAGCAC
Organism: uncultured Dehalococcoidia bacterium; assembly: GCA_964404955.1. Taxonomy (GTDB): domain Bacteria; phylum Chloroflexota; class Dehalococcoidia; order Lucifugimonadales; family UBA6952; genus UBA6952. The sequence continues at coordinate 667 of CAYOMB010000125.1, read as the reverse complement.
TTACTCCAACTTGGTTGTTGTTTGGTTAGATTAAAACTGTCACGCATATCTGATACGTACCCTGTGATACAATCTTGGCATTATGAGAGAACAATTTATATACTTATTAATTGTCACTGTAATAATAGTTTTTGTGACATATCCTTTTTAGGAATGAGGATTCTTTAATGACACTATCAGAATTATTCAGTCTTACAGCTGTTGTTGTTGTATGTATTTTTATCATTCTCAAGTTCAAGTAAGAGGCGTAAATGACACTAAGAGAATTATTAATTATTACAGTAAGTATACTTCTTGCTACTCCCTTTTTAGCTTTTAGCTATTGGTTCCTTTTTGTTCCTGACCCGAAGATAAAGGGGGGGGAGGAATGGGAATGGGGTTACGGGCTACCTCAAAGTTGGAGTAAGATTGGTAAGGGTTTGCTTGTAGTTTTGTTTGGGTTTCTAGTGGGTGGTGTTAGCCTAGTCATGCTTTTTTCTTAGAATAGAATTGTCACAGGTATCTGTACTACCCTATATATAAATCCTAAGCCATACCCCCTATGTCGACCCTGTGGTATAATCCACTCAAATGAACAAGGTAATAACATTACTAATAGTTTTATTAACATTAGTTGCTTGTGGTAGTTCCGCTGATGAAACAGCAGCACAAATAGTACGTGGAGAAC
>CAYOMB010000124.1:0-3676 GCA_964404955.1 uncultured Dehalococcoidia bacterium | reverse complement strand
CCCAGCCCAGGAAGTTCTTCAAGCACACGTTCTAGTTCCTGTCGTAAAAGTTGCGACCTATATTCTGCAAACCCAATTCTGACAGGCATAAAACCTCGCTATATTAATTTATTACTAATTTGGGTGAGTTTCTTGGTGGCTCCAACTCTTCTGGTTGAAGTCTTTCAGCATCTTTTTGATATACTTGAACTCTATGTGAACCATAATCACCAACCCAAAGTTTATTTTCATTATCAAAAGTAACTGAAACAGGAAAGCGGAAAAGTTTTTGCTCATCCAATCTTGTCATTTCACGGAGTCGTAAAACAACTGGATTAGTTCTCACATACTGGCGAGCCATACCCATTAGTTGAGAATCTCCAAGTAGTTTTTGTACATATCGTCCATGAGCATCAAAAATAACAACTCTATTATTTTTCCTATCAGCAACATACACATCACCGTCAGAATCAACAGCTATACCTGCAGGCCTATTTAATAATGATTCATTATCGCTAGTATTTCCAAATTGTTTTATAAAATCCCCATCAGCAGTAAAGTGTTGTATGCGATTATTGCCCCAATCAGATATAAATACATCTCCATCTTCACGGACTGCTATTGCCCAAGGATGATTAAATTGACCTTCACCATTGCCATATTCACCCCATGAAAATATAAAATCTCCGTTTTTAGTGAACTTTTGAATTCGTTGATTAAAACTATCTACAACATAAATATTTTCATCCTTATCAAAAGCCATTCCCGAAGGCCGATTCAACTGACCAGGTTCACAACCATATTCTCCCCATTTGGAAATAAAAGAACCATCTTTATTCATAACAGTAATACGATTTAAACCTTCATCAGAAATAATCAAATTCTGATCTCTATCTACCAATAGTTTGGTAGGCCATTGAAAATTACCGTCTCCAGCTCCAGTTGAACCTATAGTACCTATATCTTCATCTTCCCAATTAAGCACTCTCACACAACATCCCCCAATAGGAATATCTGCTCGTAATAAAACATACACTAGATTATCAGGACCTGGTGTGACATCTACAACTCCTGAAGTAACTCTTCTCATACCTAGTGTTTTTATATAAGGAAATCCACATCGAAATAATGCATCAGCAACTGCCATAATTCACCTCAAATACTATTCTATAAATGGCTTTAGTTGTTCATAAGATCCATTAACAATAGGGTTTGCTTCAACACCTAGCCATTGATCTAGTAAGGTAGAATATACACTTCGAAAATCAATGTTATAACCTAAGTCTTCCCCATTAGCTAATTGAGCAAACTCCAAAGAAGGATACTGTCCATACAAACCACCCCGAATACGGTCGCCAATTAAGAACGCTCCTCCACCTGAACCATGATCTGTTCCACTACCATTATCTTTAATTCTCCGGCCAAATTCACTAAACACTAACATCACAACTTCCTCAGAGGCATTGTGATCTCTCAAATCTTGGAAAAAATCCATAATTGCAGTTGTTAATTCGGTTAATAATTTGGGATGAACAGCTAACTGCGTCGCGTGGGTATCGTAACCACCATGTTGTGTATAAAAAACTCTTGTGCCAATACCAGCAGTATGAACACGCGCTACATCACGTAGACTTTTGGCTATAGAATTACTTGCATATTCAACTGTTGAACTATATTTTCCAGGAACGCTTCCTAATATTTGCGCACTTGCTAATGCGTTCGTTCCAGTATGTGACAAATAATCTGCAACAATACCTGAACCTACAGCTGGAGTATACATTCTTTTAAATACACCCAATGCCTCTTCTCTTTGCTGTTCAGCGGTAATTGTAGACATTACCCCAAATGAATCTAAATCGCTTACTGAGGTCACAGGTACTCCAGGAGAAACCATCGCCCGTGGAAGTCCTTTTCCAAAACTTATACCAGTTACTACATTATCTCCACTTGGATCAAGTTCTCGTATTGTTTTACCAAGCCATCCTTCAGTAACTATTTTATCTGGTTCACAAGTGTGCCATATATCCATTCCTCGGAAGTGAGATCTATTGTGGTTTTCATAACCTATACCCTGTATAATTGCGACATTTCCCTGATCGTAGAGTTCTTTTAATGGTGCAGCTACTGGGTTCCATGCTAATTGATCATTAAGAGGTAATGCATCTTTTTCTTTTACACCTAGTGTAGGGCGTGAGTCATGATAAATTCCATCTGTTATAGGAACTATGGTATTCATAAAATCATTACCCCCACTCAGCTGTACTACAACCAAAACAGGTGGTGCACTCACAGTTGTCATCTTTACCTCCTCATAATAAATTTATGCGAATTGATATTCTCTACATGAGACGATCAGTTGTAGCATATGTGTAATTTTTTCAGAACTTTCTAAATCAGAATTTTGATTATCAAAATTTAAATTTCCTAAATTAGTTGCAAATTCTAATAAGCTTTTTCTTGTAGTAGCATCTATTTCCATATTGCCTAATAAATCTAAACATATATCTACTAATTTCTCGGGTGAAATTTCTTCACTATTGGATTTAATACGATCAACAATATCCTGTATTCCACCACTATTTAAATTCCCAATATGTTCTACAGCAAAATTAACTCTATCTGTTAATGTTCCACTATCAATCCATTCAGGGCCAGTATGCCAACTTTCTACTGTAGGAGGATCCATCAAAGTCTGCCCCATCAAAGCAGTTGAGCCAGAAAGATTTACTAAATCTGGTTGTGGCACAGTGTGAGTTCCTGCAATTTTTACTGTACCAACAACAAAATCTACAGGACTTTTTATCTTCATAAATCTTGAATTTTTGAAAAAATCAGAGTTGAATAAAGTGCGTAATACTTCTCGTATATCACCTTTGGTTTCTATAAAAGTGTTTGCCAACAGTTCTATTGCTTGGGGATCGCGAGGTGGTTGAATACTCCAAGCTGGCACTTGAGGTTCATCAGCAACAAAAAAATTATACAAATGCCGTGATATAAATTTAGCAGTAGCAGATTGCTTTACAATTATATCTATAATGTCATAACCATCAAAATTTCCTACCTCTCCTAAAAATGTCTTTTCACTATAATCATGATCATCCTCACGAAATTCGAATTCGGAAAGATATGTACCAAAAGGATATAAAGGTATACATTGTGTAAAAGTCCACCCAGTAAAAGCTCTGGCAGCATTTTTTATATCATCTTCACTATAGTTTCCAACACCCATAGAAAATAATTCCATAATTTCTCTACCATAATTTTCATTTGGCGCATCTTTATGATTTTCACTATTATCAAGCCAACATATCATGTTCGGATCTTTGGATAATGCTGTCAAAATAGTGGTCATATCAGCTAAACATATCGTCCTAAACATATCTATTTGTTGAACACAAGTCATGGCATGTTCGTGTTTATTCCAACCTGTAGCAAATAAATGATGCCAAAAGAGCGTCATTCTTTCCTCAAGAGGTCGAGGGGTATTTATCATTCTGTATATCCATGCAGCTTGTGTTTGTCCAAAAGAGTCTGAGGTAACGGTACCCATATAATACCGTGATATAAAATCCGCATCATATTCTGGAGATTTTTCAGGAGTTAATAAATCTTCTACAATCTCTTTGTATTCCTTTTGAGCATAAATTTCTACGTCTTTTCGGCTAGCTCCAAATCCAGCACGTCGTAACAAATGTGA
>CAYOMB010000123.1:0-3735 GCA_964404955.1 uncultured Dehalococcoidia bacterium | reverse complement strand
TAAATACAATTATATGATGATTTTTATTTATTTTTCTTTTGATGGTATAATGCCTGCAAAACAGTTAAATTTAGTGTAAATTATTGTTTTGAGGGGGGTATTATGAGGAGTGAAAAAGAGATTTTAGAGCAAAGTCAGGTTATAGCAGTAGTAGGTGCAACTTCCAAAGAGAAACGCCCTGGTAATATAGCTCCTAACTTTTTGATAAATTGTGGTTTTACTATAATTCCAGTCAATCCAATGGAAGAAAGTGTTCATGGTATACCATGTGTACCTGATCTTGATAGTATTACCCAAAAAATTGACATTGTAAGCGTCTTTCGAAGATCTGATGCAGTACCTGAAATTACAGAAGCTGCTATAAGGATGAAAGCCTCAGCAGTATGGATGCAAGAGGGTGTAGAACATGAAGAATCTGCTACAAAACTCCTTGATAATAATATTGATGTTATATCAAACAGATGTATTCATTGCGCCATAAACGATCATTTCCCAGATGGTTTGAAAAAGGAAAAATAATGGGATTATCAGCAGGATTAGCTTTAATTGAATTTAGTAAAATGCATGGTTGCGGCAATGACTATATTGTTGTTGATGGCCGTGAATTAGACCTCAATTGGTCAAATATCGCTTTGAAATACTGCGAAAGAAAATTTAGTGTTGGCGCCGATGGATTATTAGTTGTAAAAACGTCTGATAAGGCACCAGTAAAAATGAGTATGTATAACCCTGACGGTTCTGAAGCACAAATGTGTGGTAACGGTATTCGTTGTTTTACGAAATATATCATTCAAAATGAAATAGTCGAATATCAACAAAATGGATTATTGATTGAAACTCTTGCAGGCGTTTTAACAGTGTATCCGCATAAAAATTCTGATGGATTGATCGATACCGTAAAAGTATCAATGGGGGAACCTGTTTTTTCACCAGACAAGCTACCTGTTTCATCTGCATTATTAAGTGTTCCTAAAATTATTGATCATAAAATTCATGTAAATGATCAGGAAATAAAAATTTCTTGCGTATCCATGGGTAACCCTCATGCTGTCGCATTTATTGAAGATGATGTTGATAATTTCCCTTTAGATACAATAGGTCCGATAGTCGAAAACTTAGATCTCTTCCCTGAAAGGATTAATTTCCACATAGTAAATGTGTTGGATAAAACAAAAATTAAGGCAAGATCATGGGAACGAGGAGCCGGATTAACTCTTGCATGCGGTACTGGTGCTTGTGCAATACAAGCAATATCCCAAGATAGAGGATTTACTGATAATAATATTGATCTTTATATGCCTGGTGGTAAGTTAAATATGAAATGGGAAGGTATAGGTACATCTGTATTTATGGAAGGGCCTGCCGAACTCGTTTTTGATTCATTTTTCGTAGTAAATACCTAGTCTGTTCGGTTGATTCTTCTTATTCAGGTTTCCTTACTGTAAATAACAATACAAGTGCAGTAATATTTATTCCGATCACTGTATATATTAATGGGTTATAATTACTACTCAAATCACGGATAGATGCTCCTAAAAAAGGGCCCATACCCAGACAAACAGTAGATATAGGTGCAACTACTCCTAAAATAGAGCCATACCATTTTCTTCCAAAATATTCGGCTATTATCATTTGTCCCATATTGACAGCAGAGTTTGCTGTTAATCCCCATATGAAAATAAAAATATAGGCTTCTGATAAAGTATTTACTGAAAGTAAATAGTAGGTAATACAAGTTCCAATAATCAAAGATATAATAAAACTATTTTTAGAACCTATATAAGTCGATATATACCCCCAACCTATATTTCCCAAGGCTAAAAATGATCCAATACTCAAAATTACTGCTGCATTTGTTTGCGATATACCGGATTCAACAAAAAATGGTACTAAGCTAAACATAATACTCGATTGGCCTGTCAAACCCAGCGACATTGCTGCAGTAACTATCCACAATGTTTTTGTTGATGTAGCCTGTTTCAAAGTAAAACTTTTTTCATCATCTATAGGTGGTTCAGATTGAGAAGATTCTTCTATAGGTTCTAACAAAATACCATCAGGCAATAATCCAATATCTTCAGGTTTATTTCTAAGAAAAATCAAAATAAAAGGAAAAATAATAAGTGTTAGAATTCCCAGAACCATATAAGTTTCTCGCCAATCAACGTTAATACTAGCAAAAGCAGCAAACATTAGGATAATAATTGACCCACTTATCGGTCTGAAAGTTGATGTTGTGGAAAGAATTATATTACGTTTTTTTCGAAAAAAGTTAACTACAATTGTTCGAGGTGTTAGATTAATCAATATAGGACCACTTATAGCACGACCGGTTATATAAGCCGAATAGAACATAACGATATTATGTGAAAAAGATATAATGAAAAATGAACATGCTGCTACTAATAGGCCAAAAACCATAAGGTATCGAGCTCCATATTTATCAGTAATTCTACCGATAAATGGTGCTAATAGTCCTGCAATCCAAGTACCCGCAGAAGCTGAAAAAGCAATACTGCTTCGCGACCATCCCATATCTTCATATATATAATCTTGCGCACCTGCTATAGCTATTTGTGCTAATCCTGTTGCGCAAAATGTGGCAGGAAGTGTTAGACCAACAACAACCCATCCATAATAAAAATTAGTATTTGGTTTCCAGTCTAAAAATTCATTTAATCGCTGCATATTTATCTAAATACTTTCGGAGATAGTTTTACTGATAGATATGATATCAATAATCCCAATAAAACAGCAGATATAAAAAAGATAATTGCTGGATATAGTTGTGGATCATCATTAGTTACATTTTCCCAGGTCATGGGAGAAATATTTTCATTATTATTATTTTTCCAAGGCCAAAGCTTTGTTAAACTTCCAATAATTAACCCAGTCATCAAGATAATGGTGTTTTTATTCCAGCGATTCATAATACCAGATATTATTTTTGTGAAAACAATCAATCCTAAAACTGCTCCTAATATGAATATTGAAATTACGCCAAGATTAAAGTTATTGAGTGAAGAAATAATATATGCATATTGTCCAAGCAATACCAATATATAACTACCTGAAATGCCAGGTAATAACATTGCAGATATAGCAAAAAATCCTGATAAGAAAACTATATAGATATTATGTGTTGTATCTAAGTTTGGTACAGATACGATAATCTGGCCAAGGATTATACCTAAAAGGATAAATAAAATGTTATTGATATTCCATGACTTGATTTGCCTTATGAGTAAGATAATCGCTGAAATTATAAGGCCAGAAATGAATGACCACGTTAGGATTTCATAGGTATTAAATAAAAATTCAATTAATCTTGAAAATGCTAAAACACCACAAATAATTCCTAAGAATAAATTTAATAGAAATATAAATTCTGAACTTTTTAGTATATGTGGCAAATTAGTTATTTTTTCTTTGGAAGAAATTATTTTGTTTAAGGATTTTATTAGATTTTCATAAATGCCAGTAATCAATGCAACTGTACCGCCAGATATTCCTGGTATTAAGTCAGCAGCACCCATCGCCACACCTTTTATAGCTAAGATTATAAAATGGTTAAAATTCATACAACGTGTGCTTGTTTAAGAATCGTTAGATTTTCCTTAGATAAGCCCAAAAGATTACCGTATATACGGTAATTATCTTTTCCTAAAGATGGAGCAGGGGAGGTGATCTCGAAAGGTGTTTTTGAAAATAAATAAGGTCTTCCAGGATATTTAA
>CAYOMB010000122.1:0-3790 GCA_964404955.1 uncultured Dehalococcoidia bacterium | reverse complement strand
AAGTTGTTGAAATTCGTGAAGGTAAAAAAATACCAAAAAGATTACGTTTATATCCAGGTTATATAATGGTTAATATGGCATTAGATGATGATGCATGGTTTGTAGTCCGTAATACTCCTGGTGTAACAGGATTTATTTCTTCTGAAGATTCAGATCAAAATCGACCAAAGCCTGTACCCTTGGAAAAATGGGAAGTAGATAAAATTCTTGACATGATTGAGTCAAAAACACCAACAACAAGATTTGGTATAGCAAAAGGGGAATCAGTTAGAATTACTGTAGGTCCTTTTGCTGATTTTATTGGAGTTGTTGATGTTATAGATATGGATAAAGGGAAACTAAATGTTTTAGTTTCATTCTTTGGACGAGAAACCCCTGTAGAATTAGATTTCCTACAGGTCGAAAAATTGTAGTATAGATTTAATAAATTAGGATTATAAAATGGCACAAAAAATATTAGCTTTAATTAATTTGCAATTACCTGCAGGACAAGCAACGCCAGCACCACCTGTTGGCCCAGCTTTAGGTCAACATGGTGTTAATATTATGGCATTTGTTAAGGAATATAATGCTAAAACAGCTTCTCAGGGTGGAACCATTATTCCAGCACAAATAACAGTTTATGAAGACAGATCCTTCACTTTTATTACTAAAACACCACCTGCTTCCGAACTTTTGAGAAAAGCTGCCAAAGTATCTAAAGGTAGTGCATCTCCAAGAACTGATAAAGTTGCATCTCTATCGAGATCTGCAATCAAAGAGATAGCAGAAAGTAAAATGGCGGATTTAAATGCTGCAGACATTGAAGCAGCGATGAAAATAGTGGAAGGATCCGCTAGAAGTATGGGAATTGAGGTTCGAGAATAATTATGGCAAAACAAAGTAAAAGATATACTACAGCCCAATCTACAATTGATATTGAAAAACTTTACAATATCGAAGAAGCAGTGAGTCTTGTTAAATCTAGTGCTACAGCTAAATTTGATGAGACTGTTGAATTGCATGTCAAAACAAATGCTGACACTAGGCATGCTGAACAATTAGTCCGTGGAGTGGTTTTATTACCTCATGGCTTAGGTAAAATTGTTAAGGTACTAGTTTTTGCACAAGCTGATGGGGCTATTTCAGCAAAAGATGCGGGTGCTGATTTTGTAGGTGCAGATGATCTTATTGATAATATTGAAAAAGGCTGGTTGGAATTTGATACAGTTATATCAACACCTGAAATGATGGGTAAAGTAGGGAAATTAGGTAGAATATTAGGTCGTAAGGGTCTTATGCCTAACCCAAGAACTGGAACAGTTGTACAATCTCAGGATATAGCTAGAGCTGTAGATGAAGCAAAAAAAGGTAAAGTTGAAGTAAAAATGGATAGAACTGCTGTTATACATGTGGCTTTTGGTAAAGCTAGTTTTGAAGAAGCTATGTTAGTTGATAACCTAAACTCAGTTATGGATATGATAAGTCGTTCACGTCCCTCTGCAGTTAAAGGTCAGTTTTTGAAGTCAGCTTACCTTACTAGTACAATGGGACCAAGTATTGCTCTTGATGTAACGGATTTATCTTCTGTTAAGATGGAGTAATCTAGACTTATTTAATTCAACAGTATATACTGTTGTTGTTTTAAAAATTTAATAAATGCCAAAGACAGTGAGTGCTACTAAAGCTTAATTTCTCACCGAGGTTAAATGAAAATTTATTTGTCTGTGGCTATTTAGTTACAGACTTTTTTTTTGAGGTGATTTATGCCAACAGTTAAAAAGATAGACACAGTTGAAAAGCTAACTGAAGATTTTAAAACCAGTAACGTAGCAATTTCTACAAAAGTTACAGGCCTATCAGTTAATCAACTAACTTCACTTCGTGCCCATTTAAGAACAAATGGTTTGAGTTACAAAGTGATTAAGAATACCTTAGCAAATATAGCGGCAGAAAATGCTGGAAAACCAGAATTTAAGGAATTATTAGATGGCCCTACTGGGTTAGTTATAGGTGAAGGGGATCCTATTGAATCCTTAAAGCTCTTGGTTTCATTTGTCAAAAGTAACGATATAGATTTATCTGTTTTTGCTATTGCAATGGATGGACAAACTTATGATTCCTCTCATGTTAATACACTAGTAAAATTACCATCTCGTATTGAATTATTATCTAAACTAGTAGGTATGTTAGCATCTCAACCGCAGCGCTTAGTAACCGCACTGGCTGGACCCTCAACATCGATCGTAACAATTTTATCAAACGTCTTGAAACAAAAACAAATAGAAGAAAATAATTAATTAGATTAACAATCGGAGGAAAAAAATGACTAAAGAAGAAATATTAGAAAGTATTAAAGGACTAACTGTTTTAGAGTTGTCAGATCTAGTCAAAGCTCTTGAAGAAGAGTTTGGTGTTTCTGCTGCTCCTGTTGCTGTAGCTGCTGCACCTGCTGCTGCAGCTGGCGATGATAGTTCCGCTGGAGACGCTGGAGGAGATAGCACCAGTTTTAAAGTAAGCATTACAGAAATCGGCGATCAGAAAATCAATGTAATCAAGGCAGTAAGAGAAGTTACTACTTTGGGTTTGAAAGAAGCTAAAGATTTAGTAGAATCTGCACCTGCTGCTATTAAGGAAGATGCAAGTAAAGACGAAGCAGATGACATAAAAGCTAAGCTCGAAGAAGCTGGAGCAACAGTTACTGTAGAATAATAACTAAGTTATAATAAGGTCTATTATGGAACCTAAATGGATGGTATTTATAATAGTATCTTTTGGGATGTTTGCGACTACTTTAGAAGGAACTATTGTTTTAGTTGTATATCCTGTTATCTCAGAATTTTTTAACACAAATGCTTCTACAGCTGCATGGATTGGTATAGGCTACTTTCTTACATCCTGCAGCTTACTTATGACAATGGGATGGCTTTGTGATTTGTGGGGTGGTAAAAGAGTTTATATTTATGGGACTATTATTTTTACCATAACATTATTTCTAATTTCTTTTTCTCAAAATATATATCACATTGTCTTTCTAAGAAGTCTACAAGGAATTGGTGCTGCTATGGTTATATCGAGTAGCACAGCGCTGATCGCTTCTCATTTTTCTAGAGAAGAACGAGGTAAAGTATTTGGTTTATCAGGGGCTGTTGTTGGGCTTGGATTAGGATTAGGACCTCTTATAGGCGGATTGTTGATTGATTTCATAGACTGGAAAGCTGTTTTTTATACACGCGTGCCCCTATCAATTATATGCCTTCTTTTATCAGTCAAAATTATTGATCAAAATATTACACAAAAAGAAATCAAACTTGATTTACTAGGTTCTTTATATTTATTTGTATTGCTCGGAAGTTTACTTTTTGTAATAAGTCAGATTAATATCTTAGGCTATTTCTCTCCGTTAATAATAGTTAGTTTGATACTATTTCTTGTATTTACTCCAATATTTATTTATCAAGAAATTCATTCCGAATTCCCAGTTGTTCAAATAAATATGTTTAAAAATCCAACATTTTTAGTATCAATTGTTACTTTATTATTAATATATCAATCTTGGAATACTATTGGCTATATTACTCCTTTTGTAACGACATATGGAATGGGGTATAGTATTGTTTTTTCTGGCTTCTTATTAAGCATTTTTTCTTTAGTCAGAGTTGCTGTAGCACCCATAGCTGGATGGTTAACTGATATTATTGGATCTAAAATCTTAATCTTCCTAAGCGTAATATTATTGATAATTAGCTTAATATCATTATCATTTGCCACAATGTATGGTGAATCCTTAGAAATAGGTTTGGTTTTAGCA
>CAYOMB010000121.1:0-3822 GCA_964404955.1 uncultured Dehalococcoidia bacterium | reverse complement strand
GTAATACTACGTCAAACGCAGATATACGATCAGTGGCAACCATTAATAAGAAACCACCACCCAGATCATAGGTGTCACGAACCTTTCCTTTATGAATTGGATTTGGTAGATCTGTGGTTATTAGTAATGACATTTTTTATACCTTTCTACTTGTTTAATATTCCGCACTCGTCAAAAGTTTCATTTACGTATTGTGTGTAATAATTATAATCAAATAATTCATTTAGTTCATCAGAATTTAATACTGTTTTTACCATTTCTTCGTTTCGAATTAATTCTCTAAAGTCTAGTTTATCATCCCAAGATCTCATGGCGTTTTGTTGAACAATACTATAGGCATTTTCTCTACTTAATCCTTTATCAATTAAAGAAAGTAAAACTCTTTGAGAAAAAATAACACCTCGTGTTGATTCAATTGTTTCCATCATAGTTTCAGGATAAACTCGTAGTCCAGACATGACATATGTAAAGATTGAAAGAATATAGTCGAGACCCATACATGCATCTGGTAAAATTATTCTTTCAGCTGATGAGTGGCTTATATCTCGCTCATGCCATAAAGCAACATTTTCCATAGCTGTAATTGAAAATCCTCTGAGAAGCCTGGCAATTCCACATATTCTTTCTGATAGCTCGGGGTTTCGTTTGTGTGGCATAGCTGAAGAGCCAGTTTGTCCTTCAGAAAAAGGTTCTTCAACTTCACGAACCTCAGTTCGTTGAAGAGATCGTATTTCTGTTCCAAATTTTTCTAAGGAAGCACCAATTAGCGCAATAGTTGTAACAAAATGAGCATGCCGGTCTCTTTGTATAATCTGATTGGATATTGGAGCAACACTTAAGCCTAATTTTTCACTAACCTTTTTTTCAATTATTGGAGGTATAGTAGCATGGGTTCCTACAGCACCTGAAATTTTACATACTTGTATCCCATCACGAGCCTGAATCAATCTTGTTCGACAACGATTTAGTTCATCCCACCATAGAGCTAGTTTTAGTCCGAAAGTAGTAGGTTCAGCATGTATCCCATGAGTTCTGCCCATTATTAGAGTATCTTTATGTTCGATTGATTTTGTTCGAACCGCTATTATGGCACTATCTAGTTCGCTTAGTAATTGATTTGCAGATTGTACTAATTGCATATTTTGCGCTGTATCTATTACATCATTTGAAGTTATACCTAAGTGTATCCATCTACCTTCTTCACCTATTTGTTCAGTAATTGAACGTGTAAAAGCTGTCATATCGTGTTTTGTTTGATCGAATATTTCATTAATACGATCAATGTTATATGTAGCATTTTCTAATTTTTCCATATCTTCCAAGGGTATGATCCCAATTTCACTCCAAGCCTTACAAACTGCTAGTTCTACTTTTAGCCAATTATCATATTTAGTTTTTTCAGACCAAATGGATTTCATTATTTCTCTTGCATATCTATCAATCATTATTTTCCTCTATTAATTTCATAACTTCTGTTTGAATGCTTGTAAAATCACTGAATCGAAAAAAATCGATATCTTCCTGTTTGCAATGCCTTAATAATGCATCTCTCGCAAAAATAATATTACTTTTTCTCGCAGGACATAAGTCATTTTGTCCATCTCCTATATAAATAATTACATCACTAGATTTACGGTATTTTTCTAATACACTGCATTTACATATTCCCCATTGATTACAATTACTATCTGTATACTTTGGTATAATTTTCATTTTTTTACCGGTAAATTCTGTAGGGACAGCAAATATGGGTATATTAGTTATTTCATATTTATTAAGTACTGATTCAATATAGTAATCTAATCCTCTGCTAACAATGACAATCGTTATATCGTTTTTTATGCAAAATTTATTAAATTCAATAAATCCTAGCCTAACTTCAGCATGTTGTTGTATATGATTTTCCTGAATAGATTTTTCTGCTGATATATTTTCAAAAGGTGTTTCAAAATAACCCTCTGGAGGTATTTCTCCTCTTATAAATTGTTGTCTAATTTCAGGCCAGTTGGGCTCTGCAAATTCTGATAATACGATATGTGCGACATTAGTAGTGGTGATAGTGTCATCGAAATCAATTAATACAGTAATATTTTTCTTAGCCATGTATTAATTTTCTCGAAGGTTTTTTCTATATGATTCATATAGATCTCTGACCTTTTGGTCTTGAAGTCCTACTATTGAAGCCGCTAAATAAGCAGCATTTCTTGCGCCCCATTCACCAATCCCAACACATCCAACAGGGATTCCTGGAGGCATTTGAACTATTGCATATAATGCATCTATTCCTTTTACCTCACTGGTAGGAAGTGGAACACCAATAACAGGTATTTCTGTCCATGCTGCAACTGTCCCAGGAAGAGCTGCAGCTCCACCAGCCATAGCAATTATTACTTCGATGCCTTTTGATTTAGCTTGTTGAGAATATTCTGCTACTGCTTGTGGTTTTCTATGGGCTGATAAAATATTTAATTCATGTTCTATACCCATTTCTGTAAGTATTTGCAGAGTTGGTTCTGTATAAGGAAGATCTGTTTTACTACCAATTAAAATGCCGACTTTTATCATTATTTTGTCCTTTTATGTTTGATGAAAAAGTTAAAAAAGTAAATCGCGTACATACTTAAAGTGTTGCACCATTAAGTATATTGATTTTGGTGCTATCATTCAATAATCTAAGTGATCAGTTTTTTCGCTAAACATTCTAGAAAATCATGAGTAAGAAACAAATTGTTAAATTCTGAAATGTAACTTAATTCCCATAATGCTTCCTGATTTTTCTGAAATATGCCTGCTTTACTTTCATTTTTGTAAAAATCAAGTTCTAACTCTAAAATTTTAAAACCTTTAGTTGTATTTGTATTTATAATGCCATATAAATCAGGATTTTGAGCACTTAAAAGACCACTGGTAAAATTTATGTCGGTTCCAAGCAGTTTATAACCACCCATATCGTCTAAAAATTCCCAAACTCTCATTTCATATGATAATTCTTCCCATAATAAAAACCACAAACATTCTTGTATATCTGATACAGAATTAGATAAAAATTTAGATTTATTTTTTTGGCCGATTGGTAGTGTCGAATAAATTTCTTCCAAATCTTTACTAGTTAGTGTTTCTATATTTTCTTCTTGTAATAATTCAGAAATTTTAGGAAAATTTTTCCACTTTTTAGAAAACATTAACTCATAATTAGGTGAGGATTGAAGTTCTTTAAATTTATCTATGTATGTTTTGAATTGTCTATTAGGTATCATATTATTTATCGGTCACTCTTTTTGGCGATATCTTTTCTGTAATGAGAATTTGAAAATCTTACAGATTGAATGGCATCGTAAGCATCCACTCGTGCATTTTCCACAGTACTATTCGTTGAAACAATCGTTAACACACGACCTCCAGAAGATATCAAATTATTTTTATTATCTATATTTGTTCCATTATGAAATATTGTACAATTTTTTTTAATATTTCCAATCGAAATGATTTTATCTGTTTCATATTCATTTGGATATCCTTCAGATGTTAAGACTATACCGACACTAGAATTAGTTGACCATCTTATTTCTGAATGATTTAGAGAATTTTCTGCACCAGCTTGGCAAATCTCCAATAAATTACTGTCTAATAATGGAAGTAGTATTTCTGCTTCAGGATCTCCAAACCTACAATTATATTCAATAACTTTAGGGCCTTCATTAGTTAAAATTAATCCTCCATATAAGATTCCTGTAAAAGGGGTATTATTTTTTGCCATTTCGTGAATAGTAGGGGTGATTATTGTTGAGTTTATTTCTTGATTTAAACTACTAGTAAAGGTGT
>CAYOMB010000120.1:0-3885 GCA_964404955.1 uncultured Dehalococcoidia bacterium | reverse complement strand
TAATTGATCCTGGATTCGACATTAAAAGATTTCCTGCACAAATAAATATGCAACGTCCAATTGAAGCTGCATTAAACCTCAGAAATAATAATAATTTTGATCCTTCAAAAGTTGTTAAAATTCACATTGAAACAAGTAATCCTGGTCATTCAGGTCCAATACCTAGGTCAGGACTAGATGGAAAATTTAGTGCATGGTATTGCGCTACTGTTGCAATATTGGATGGGGTGATAAATATAGAAAGCTTTAGTGATAAAAGAAGATTTTCAACAGATGTTGAAAACCTTCTACCAAATGTAACATATTCAAATAATGGTAAATCTACAAGAACTACAGCAATAGTTTCAGCAACTTTGGAAGATGGAACCGAAATATCAGGTAGTTGTTTAGATTTCCAAGGATCTACAGAAAACCCTATGTCCAAAGAACAACGAAAAGAAAAATTCTGCTATTGTGCTACTAGAATAATGAGTGAACATAAAGCAGAGGAACTATGGGAAGATTTAAATAATCTAGAAAATGTTGATAATATATCCAAAATAATTGCACTTTCCAATTCAAATTGATACTATTCATTAACATTATGATGTAGTTTGAGCCGAGGTGGCGGAATGGTAGACGCGGTGGACTTAAAATCCATTGTCCTAAAAGACGTGCGAGTTCGAGTCTCGCCCTCGGCATACTTCATGTTTTACGTTATAATTAACATATGAAGATATTAGTTACAGGAGCCACAGGATACGTTGGCGGAAGATTAATTCCAAAGCTTTTACAACTTGGATTTGATGTGAGAATTTTAGCTAGAAACCCTGATCGAATTCAAAATAGATCTTGGTATTCACAAGTTGAGATATTTACAGGAGACGTTTTAGATAAAGATTCTCTTGATGGTTTATTCACTGATATTGATACAGCTTTTTATTTAATTCATAGTTTATCGCAAGGAAAAAACTTTAATCAAGCTGATATACAAGCCGCTCAAAACTTTGTAGAGGTTGCAGAATCGGAAAAACTAAAAAAGATTATCTATCTTGGAGGTTTAGGGGAAGTATCTGATAATCTTTCGATGCATTTATTATCCAGACAACAAACTGGAGAGATATTGCGTAATTCAGAGGTTGATGTAACTGAATTTAGATCTGGCGTAATTGTTGGTTCGGGTAGCCTATCATTTGAAATTATTAGAAACCTAACCGAAAGATTACCAATTATGGTATGCCCTAAATGGGTATATACAAAAACACAACCTATTTCAGTTGAAAATGTATTAGAATATCTGATTCACTCTATTTCAACCGATATGCCAAAAAACTCTATATTTGAAATCGGTGGAGAAGATGTTCTAAGTTATGGTGATATGATTAAAAAATATGCATTAATAAGAGGGCTACGGCGCTTGTTAATCCCTGTTCCAGTTTTGACTCCAAAACTTTCTTCTTATTGGATACATTGGACAACTCCAGTCTCTGCAAAAATTACTAGACCTTTAGTAGAAGGTTTGAAAAATGAGAGTATTGTCCATGACTTAGAAGCACAAAAGTATTTCCCCCAAATTTCTTTAATTGACTATGACGATGCAGTAAAAATCGCTTTATCAAATCTAAATGATCAAGATGTTGAAACTTCATGGTCAGACTCATTGAGTTCTAGTAATGGTCAGGATGGTTCGATTGAATCTATATCGCGACTTAATGATGATGTTGTTGATTATAATGAAATATCAGGTATGGTACATGATAAAAAAATAATTACCATAGAGAAATCATCTTCAGACATATTCAAATTTCTTTCTAGTCTAGGTGGTGAAACTGGCTGGTTATATGGCAATTTTTTATGGAAAATAAGAGGTTATATAGATTTGTTTTTTGGAGGAGTTGGTTTACGAAGAGGTAGGAGAGATCCTTTGGTACTAAATCAAGGTGATGCTTTAGATTTTTGGAGAATTGAAAAAGTAATAGAAAATAAATTAATTAGATTGAAAGCAGAAATGAAAGTTCCGGGAAAAGCTTGGTTGCAATATGAAATCGTAGAAAACGAAAATAATTGCCAATTGACCCAAACCGCTTTTTTTGCTCCTAAAGGGTTGTTTGGATTAATTTACTGGTATAGTTTATTCCCAGTGCACATATTTATATTCAGAGGTATGATAAAGGCAATAAGAAATAGAGTCTTGAAACAGTATTAATTAATAGTAGTTTCGATAAATTCTTTTGCAGTCTTTCTAAGATAAATAGCAGTATTATGTATACTATCCTCTATTGAACTAGCATGGTTTTCTAAAGTAATTATCTTACTAATACCGTGATTTAAAATTTGTTCGTACCCTGTGCCTATCGACCCAGAAATACATATTACAGGTATATTATATTGTTTCGCTTTATTTGCAATCGCAACAGGTGCTTTATTATATAAAGTAGATGCATCTGTTCTACCTTCACCAGTTATTATTAGATCAGCATCTTTGATTTTTTCGTCAAAATCTAACTTTTCACAAATGACGTCGAATCCAGATTTTATTGTTGCTTGAGTAAAGGACATTAAACCATAGGCAAGTCCTCCAGCCGCACCAGCACCAGAGTAGTTTGAATAATTTATACCCATTTGTTGTGTTATTACAGAGCTAAAATGTTTCAGAGATTCTTCTAATTCATCCAAAATAGCTGTTGTACCTCCTTTTTGGGGACCAAAAACATATGAAGCACCTGTTGGACCATATAATGGATTAGTTACATCACTAGCTATAATGATTTTAATTTCTTTTAAAGAAGGATTTAAATTATTAATATTTATGTGAGATAATTTTTTCAATTCAGCGCCACCATAAGATAGTTCTTTATTGTGAATATCTAAAAATTTACCTCCTAGAGCTTGAATTGCACCAATTCCTCCATCGTTAGTAGCACTACCTCCCAATCCAATAATAATGGTTTTGTATCCCTTTTCTAATGCGGCACGTATTAATTGCCCTGTTCCGAAGGTTGTGGTCTCTCTAAGATCAAAATATTTGTCTGCACATATTGATAGTCCAGATGCCAATGCCATTTCTATAACTGCAGTATTATTATCTATTACTCCCCATTCTGCTAGTATTGGGGAACCAGTAGGTCCAATAACTTCTTCAGTATACGTTAGGCCATCATTAAATTTTACTAATACATCTAATGTGCCATCACCACCGTCAGCTATAGGAATACACACTGTATGTAAATTGGGATTTGCATCTTTAATACCCATTTCGATATTTTCTGCGACTGATTTCGCATCTAGAGAACCTTTGAATGCTTGAGGTGCTATTATCACTTTCATACATCACCTAGTTTAAAAAACTATTATTTCTCGATCTTTTTTTGTTTTATCATCAGTAATTTTATATTTTTTTGGGAATTCAGTCTTCTTTGTGGGTAGATTCCATGGTTGGTTTCTTTTTGTTTGCCATGACATTTCAAATATTAAATCTACTATTAGCATATGTTTAAATGTTAATGCTTCAGTTGCTTCAGAAAACCATCGGGGTTGTTTTGTTTGAAGTTCTGTTAATGGGTTTTTTAGAGGAGATACGATTTTTTGCTGTATCATAGCTAAATATTGATTTTCCCAATATTTAGCCTGCCATGGTTGGTACGTTATCAAATCTTGTAAATCTCTATTATCTATGGTGATTCCAGAAAGATTACTTTGACGATCTCTTTCTACAAATAATCCGCCGATTGCAAACATATCTACCGCACTGATAATTGATGGGGCATTTGTACGAAGATATGAATACCAATTAGCTTCTCTATAGGTAATATTAATCATGAATTCATTACTAAATGTAGATTGTGTCCATGCAGACATTTGTCGTAGCATAGGTAGATGTTCTGTTTTAATATATGGGAATTTCAT
>CAYOMB010000119.1:0-3942 GCA_964404955.1 uncultured Dehalococcoidia bacterium | reverse complement strand
ATGGTGATATTACTTTGGCAAATGTAGAAGGAGTAATATGTGATGAATCAGTATCCACACTACCAGGTAAAACAGAATCAGGTAGTGGGGGGCATGTACGAATGCCATCTGGGCCAATCGAAAGTATATTGCAATTAGCAAATGTAGATGCTGTTTCTACAGCAAATAATCATACTATGGATTTTGGAGAAGAGGGTTTGATTCAAACTCTAGATGCGTTAGATAAAGCAAAAATACCTCATGCTGGTTCTGGTATGAATATTGAAGAAGCCCATAAACCTGTTTTTCTCGATTCCAAAGGTAAAAGGATCGGATTTTTATCGTATACATCCTGTTACGTTCCTTTAACTTTTCCTGCTGGAGAAAATAAACCTGGCTGTGCTGTAGTAAATGCACAAACTGCATACGAAGCTTCATATAATGCTCCATATCAACCAGGTTCAATTCCAAGAATAATTAGTTGGGCCAACCCTGATCATCTACAAGTAATGAAAGAAGATGTACGTAAAGCAAAAACCAATGCAGACATAGTAATTATCAGTTGGCATTGGGGACAAACTGCAAGAGGTAACGCTCGATCCTTAGGGGTACCCGTAGAAATTGCACCATGTTATGTTACGGAGTATCAAGAAGAAATGGCACATACTGCAATAGATGCAGGAGCAGATATCATTATGGGGCACCATCCTCATGAGCCACAAGGAATAGAAATTTACAAAGGTAAGCCAATTTTCTATAGTTTGGGTAATTTTTCATTTGGAGGAACTGCAATCCGATCAATAGAAAGAGATTCTTGCATAGCTCAGGTAGATATAGATAGTTTAGGTAGAAAAAGAGTTTCAATACTTCCTATTCGTATAAGTAATGAAAATATTCCTAATGTACTAACTCCTAGACAAGGTAAAAGCTTAATTGAATATTACGGAATACTTTCAAGAAAATATCAAACTTCGTTTAAGACAGTAGGAAAAGAAGTAGTGGCAAAAAGAATTGATTCAAAAATTGAAGCCCCAATCTACTAAAGTAAGGATATAAAATGACTGAACCTTCATTTAATTTTGTCTCCATTGACTTACCCCATACTAAACCTAGATCAACAGGAGTGACTTGTGTTACTGATGTTATGTGGACAACCTCAATGATGGATGATTATCTAAATGATTTTGAAGATATAATTGACTGGGTAAAAATACAAAATCACCGTAGAACAATCAGTACTTATGATGATAAATGGTTTTCTAATAGAAATAAAACTTTAGCTAAACATAATGTAGGCTCTTATATCGGCGGTATGGTATTTGAGATGGCTTATTTACAAGGTAAACATCATCAATTTTTTGAAAAAAATTTAGAATTAGGATTTAGTGCTATAGAAGTTAGTGAAGATAGCATCCCTGATATGCCTCCTGGAGTACGTACTAATATAATTAAAGAAGCAAAATCAATGGGACTGAGAGTGTTTACCGAAATTGGTAAGAAAAAACCTATTTTCCCAATGAAACCTGATGATGCTATAAAAGCAGTTCTTGAAGATTTAGAAGCTGGTAGCGAGCATGTAATTCTTGAATCAGCAGAAACAAAATTACTTCGAGAGAATAATATGATTGACGTGTTGCCCACAATAGCAAAAAGTGTAGGATTGGAACATATTTATTTTGAACTCCGTAGAGGTTACAATTTAGAACAACCTTGGATGGAATTATGTGAATGGTTAGTCCAGTCACTAGGTTCAGAAATCAATGTAATGAATATAAAAGTAGATGAATGTGTTTGGGTAGATAGAATTAGATACCCACTAACAGATAACCAAAATTTACATTAAACAAATATTGAGGAGATATTATGAGTAAGGTTAATGATTATTTAAAACAGATGGCAGAATCTAGAGCAAAAGTTATAGCCAAATTACAGAACGTTCCTGACGAAGCTATGATATTGCCGATACCAAATAGAGATAATATGTATGTGCGCTCTATCTTTTACAGATTAGTAGCTCATGAAATTGAACATACTATACACCTAGCAAAAACTGTAAGATCCCTTGGGGTACATTTAAGTGAAGCTGAGCAAATTCTTGAAGAGTTAGCTGAAAGTCGTGGCAAATTAATTGGAATGCTATCTACATTAACTGATGAAGAACTCGATACAAAACCATCAGCAGAAGATTGGTCGCCTAGAGAAGTTGTTGACCACATACTTGAAGTAGAAGAAGTAAGTTATTCTGGACAAATAATCAGCGCTTTGGAAAAGTAATCAAAACGTATCATTAGAGACTTGATTTAACAAATATGATTGTAAAAATTCATTGATATTGCCATCTAATACCGAATTGGTATCGGTATCTTCATGACCAGTTCTGTGATCTTTTACCATTTTATATGGATGTAAAACGTAACTTCTAATTTGATTTCCCCATTCAGCAGATATATGTTCACCCTTTAATTCAGAATGCTCTTTTTCTAATTCTTTCATCCTTATATCTAATAATCGTGCTTTCAAGATTTGCATTGCAAGCTCTTTATTTTGTAGTTGTGATCTTTCATTTTGACAAACTACTACAACCCCAGTAGGTAAATGTGTTATACGTATTGCTGTAGAATTTTTCTGAACATTTTGTCCCCCATGTCCACCAGCTCGAAAAACATCAATCCTCAAATCATCATTCTCTATTGTTACATCAACATTTTTTTCTGTATCAGGCAAAACTTCGACTAATGCAAACGATGTATGTCTTGATTTTGAAGCGTCAAATGGAGATATTCTAACTAATCTATGGACCCCTTTTTCTGATTTTAAATTCCCGTAAGACCATCGTCCCTTTATTACAATAAGCACACTTTTAATACCTGCTTCATCACCTTCAGACAATTCTATAATCTCTGAAGAATAGTTTTTCTTTTCTGCCCATCTTAAATACATTCTTAGCAACATCTGTGACCAATCTTGAGACTCAGTTCCTCCAGCTCCAGCATGTATAGCAAGTATAGAATTGGAATCATCATACTCTCCAGAAAAAAGTAAATCGAATTCTATTGATGTGAGTTCGGACTCTACCCTTGTGATTTCTTGAAGTAATTGTTCTTCAACTTGTGTGTCATCCTCTTCAATGATTGAAGTTAACTCTACCAATTCAATAATATCTGACTCTAGTGAGCGGCACTTTTGTACAAAATTTGATAAATCCGCTAAACGTTGCATTATTTCTTTGGCCAAAGAAGAATTATCCCAAAAATCTCCTGCTAACGTTTTCTGTTGTAAATCTTGAATCTCTACTTCTGTTTTAGGTAAGTCAAAGACGCACCATTATATCTGAAAATTTAGTTTCTAAATCAACAGACCTGTTATTTAATTCTTCCATATTAAGTACTTCCTTATTTTTAATACCAATATAAATTATGCAATATATTAAATATATTAACAACAAAGTAGGCAAGTAAAATAAATGCATCTATTTACTTGCTTTAGAAAAACATTTCTATTATATTGTGAGCACTGTAGCAATTTTACAAAAAGGGGAGGTTCTAATGACTGAACAACAGGCTATGTTAAGCCCTCTAACAATCTTAGATAAAATTAAAGAAAATAATGTAACTCATGTGATTTATCTACCTGACAGTGAAACTAATCATCTATTCATTGCCATGGAAGAAGATCCAAATATCCAAGTTATCACTGTTGGGAGAGAAGCTGAAACTATGGCAATAGCAGCAGGGGTAATTGTAGGTGGCAAAATACCAGTTTGCTTAGTTCAAAATACTGGGATGATGGAATCTGGAGACTCTATTAGAGGACTTGGGTTAGATTGCAACCTACCAATAGTAATGATCATTGGTTATCGTGGTTGGACTAGATGGGGTATAACTCCTGACTCAGCTGCACGATTAACAGAACCAACTCTTAATGCTTGGGGAATACAATATTATCTCGTTGAACACGATGGAG
>CAYOMB010000118.1:0-3988 GCA_964404955.1 uncultured Dehalococcoidia bacterium | reverse complement strand
TTGTAGGTGTTTTGTTTGTTTTGGTATCTTTGTTTAGCGTAATAATACAACGATAATCTATAAGTATTTCCATTTAGTTTTATCAGGTGTATCTTCTAGTTGTATATTTAATTCTGCAAGTTTATCTCTGATTAAGTCTGCTTCAGCAAAATATTTTTTTTCACGCATTGTCTTTCTAAGTTCAATTAATAATTCTATAAAAGGCGCTACTTCTTGATTTTTTTCTATGGGACTTTCAAAAGATAAACCCAATATAGAACCAAATTCTCTAAGTAGATTGGTCCCATTTTTCACATTCAAACCTTCTTGAATTCCTTTATTAATGTCTCTTGAAAGTTCAAAAATTTCCGCAATAGCTCTTGGGGTATTAAGGTCATCATCCATTGCTTCTATAAAGTTTTGTCGATGAATACTAACATCGAGTTCATTTCCATTATGATCATATTCAGTTTCTAGTGAATAACGTACACGTGATAGAGCATTTTCTATACCATGAATTTCATCTGTAGAATATATTCTTGGACTCCTATAATGTGAGGATAAAAGAAAAATTCTTAAAGAATCAATAGAGTGTTCTTTTATAGCATCTTCAAGGCTTACAAAGTTTCCTTGATGTCGTGTCATTTTTTCTGTATCTTTTTCGCTAAGCCTTAATAAACCATTATGCAGCCAATAGTTTACTACTGGGGCTTTTCCACTGAATCCCTCAGATTGTGCAATCTCGTTTTCATGGTGAGGAAATACCACATCATGTCCTCCCCCATGTATATCGAATTGATCTCCAAGTAGGCTTATCGACATTGCAGAGCATTCTATATGCCATCCAGGCCTGCCATCTCCCCAAGGGCTAGGCCATGCAGGTTCTCCTGGCTTTGAAGATTTCCATAGAGCAAAATCAGATGGGTTTTCTTTTCTATCATCAACTTCAATTCTTGTGCCTGATTCCATTTCATCTAACGAGCGTCTAGATAAACTACCATAATTTGAAAATTTTTCAACACGGTAATAAACGTCATTATCAATATTATATGCTATACCTTTATCGATTAATTGTTGAATCATATTTATCATTTCGCTTATATAATCAGTAGCTTTCGGATAAGAATTAGCTCGCATTACTCGCAATGAATCCATTTCGTTTAAAAAACGATCTATATGATACTCTGAAATTTCTTTTATTGATCGGGATTCCGAATTTGAAGTTTCAATAATTCGATCTTCAATATCAGTAAAATTTTGAACATGATTAACTTCATAACCTCGGTATAGTAGATATTTTTTTAAAACATCAAAAACTATAAAAGAAAGGGCATGTCCTACATGACAAGGGCCATATAAGTTTGGGCCACAAACATACATCGTAACTACTTTATTTAGTGGAATAAAATCCCTTTTTGTTCCCGTAAGTGTATCTGTTAATTTCATATCACAATCATATTCTAATTACTGTATTAAAGCTACTGATTGGCATGCAATACCTTTTCCTTGTCCAATAAATCCAAGCTCATCAGTAGTAGTTGCCTTAATATTTATGAGTTCAGACTTTATATTTAATGAGGTAGATAAAGTAGTTTTTATCAATTCTATGAATGTTGAAACTTTAGGGTATTGCGCAATTATTGTTACGTCAATATTTCCTATAGTCCAACCAGCAACTGTTATTATCTCAAGAGTTGAAACGAGTAATGATATGCTATTAATACCTTTATATTTCTTATCTGTTGAGGGAAAATACTTCCCAATATCGCCAAGACCTGCAGCACCCAATAGTGAATCAATTATTGCATGTATAACAACATCTCCATCACTATGTCCTTCCAGCCCTTTAGAAAAAGGTATTTCTACTCCACCTAATATTAGTTTGCGATTATCATCGAGTTTATGTACATCAAATCCAGTTCCTATACGCACGTTATTTTTTTTCCTTAATTATTGATTTAACCATAGCGATGTCATCATTAGTTGTTACTTTAATGTTAGCTTTTGATCCTTTGAATGTTTTTATTTTAACTCCTAATTTCTGAACCAACATAGCATCATCTGTTACAGAATCTATACTTGTACTTAATGCTTCTGAAATTAATTCATATGAAAAACATTGAGGTGTTTGTGTTATCCAAATTGTTTCTCTATCCACTATCTTATCTGCGAAATCGTCATCAGATAATGTCCTTAGAGTATCTGTAGATGGTATAACAGGAATTGATGCATTGAATTGAGTAACACTTTCTATCGCTCGATTAATAAAACATTGATTTATACAAGGTCTAGCAGCGTCATGAATTAGTACAAAATCATGCTTTCCTAAAGCATTTAGTCCATTTAATACAGAGTCCTGTCGTCTTAAGCCTCCAACAGATATGGACTTAACTTTTTCAAAACTAAGTGATTTAATATATTCTATGCCTGATGTATAACTTTTCTCACTTAACACAACACTAATCGAAGAAATATGAGGGGAATCATTGAATTCTTTTAAACTATAATATAATAAGGGATTGTTATATATTTGCATAAATATTTTATCATTGCCATCCATTCTTGTACTGGATCCTGCAGCTAATAAAATAACACCTATATTAGGTTTTTTTTCTTGATTTTTATACATAAAGTAGTCCTGAATTGAAGTCTATCAAAGGACTATTCCTTATGTCAAAGTAACATTGATATAAATTACATATCCTTTTATAGACTATTCTAAATGAGAAATGGTAGAATTTTTTTTATAATCGAGGTTTAAATGGCATTAGAAAATTTTGCAACTGAATATAGAAAAACTATGTCAAGTTTCGCTACTGGTGTTACGGTAGTAACAACACTAGATGAAAATGAATACATACATGGTATGACAGCAAATTCATTTACATCAGTATCTTTAGATCCTCCCACTGTATTGGTATGTATAGGTAATACTAGGAATACAATTACTCATGTAAACAATACCAATGAGTTTGCGATTAATATATTATCGGATAGGCAAAAACATATTGCTGATTATTTTGCCAAGGATCAACCAAAAGGCATCGAAGTTCTTGAATTTAGTTGGTCAATAAAATTTGGATCGCCCTTCATTGAAGGATCAATAGCCTTTTTAAAAGCTAACGTCATAGAAAAATATAATTACGGGGATCACACAATTATATTAGGTAAAGTCCAAGGGTTAGATAGTCAAGAAGGGGATCCGTTGTTGTACTATCATAGCAATTACTTATTTGTTTCTAATTCTTCTTGATTGTCTCCAAAGAATAAGCCCTCCACCAAGAATGAAAATATGGGCTCCAAAAAATATCCAACTGCCTAATGCTGATCTTGTTTCTTTTTCTATAGTAATTTTATCGACAGTATATGTTTTATCCCCTAATGAACTTATTATTTGAACACTTAAGTTCCAGCTTCCATTCGGTGGAAGTGATAAAATTGTAGAGTATATTTGTTCGGCTCCAGGCCTATTTAATGCATATGCCCATCCGGTTTCATTCCCATTAATTTTTTCACTACGAATCTTAACTGTAGCATCTTCAATTATATTATTCGTTTTATCAAAAAGCTCTACTTCAAATCTTATTTCGTTAGTGAATGGTTCTAATGGATTTACAAATATTCTTGTATTATATATTTCGTCTTGAAATTCATAAATTTTAGATTCGAATTGTGCATATACTACACCTACAAAGATAGTTGAATATAAGAGAATTGAAATAAATATTTTAATTAGTAAAATAGTACTATTAACTTTTTCAATCATTTAATATGATTTCTATTTCTTCGATTATTGAAGTATCCAATTCCCATTCAGCTGCTTTTACATTAATTTCGACTTGTTCCGTTTTAGTTGCACCTGAAATTACAGAGCTTACAACACCTTTTGATAGTAACCATGAAATAGCTAATTCAGTCATAGTATGACCTGCATTGGTTGCTATTTTTTCCAGCGATTCAACTTTATCAAAATTAGCCTCAGTAAAATAACTATTAGCACGTTCAGGGT
>CAYOMB010000117.1:0-4001 GCA_964404955.1 uncultured Dehalococcoidia bacterium | reverse complement strand
TACTGCAATTGATTTGGGTGTAATACTTGGAAGAGAATCTGCATTTGTTGCTAATTTGGGTGCAGATGTTGTTGTTCTCCAAGGGACAAATGCCTTGTTTCACCTTCAAGATGACAGATGGCCTATATCAGTAGATGTTGAAAAAATAGGGAAGCTATCAAAATCATTTAATCAAATTGCTTTTGAATTAGCGAACGCTGAGTAATAATATTAAATTAAGGCCATATATTCCCATCAACAAGCAATGATTCTATCTGAGAATCACCATGTTTATTAACCTTCACATTTACCTTTACATCATCTGCTGTTTCAATTGTTTTCCCTGTATCAACTTGAACAAAATAGTTTTCAATACCATAAGTGATTTCAAGTTCTCGAAAGTTTTCTTCTCCATCAATGCGTTCAATATTATCAACTGTAGTAAGTTTCCCTTTCACTCGAATAAATTCAGAAATATTAGAATCAGTATTTGAAAATAAATTATCTCCATCATATGAGGATGAAATGCCAAATGCTTGCCAAACATCTCCAGCAGGTTTCAAAAAAACATACACATCTTTATCAGTTTCATCCCAAAATTCATAATAACAACAAGTGGTTATATCAGAACCATTACGTTTTGTTGTATTTTCAGTAAGGTGAGAGATTTCATAATCTAAAATAACATAGTCACCTCTAAATATATCTCTGGGATCTACTGGCTGGGTTTGAAGTGTGATTATCTTGGATTCTGAAAATCTTACTTCTTGAATCACTACAAATATAATGATAGATACCACTTGGAGTACAACAATCAAGCTTAACAATATTTTTTTCGATCTAGACATTGTTATCCCTCATTCAAATCAAATCTATCCAATAAACGACGTCTTATACGTTCAAAAGAAACTCCTCCAAGCAGTAATAAAAGACCTGTTATTGCAAAAAACAAACCAGTATCAATCATTCCCATGAAAAGATCAAAATATTTTGTAAAAATAAATAATATGGAAGCAAAAAGGCCTAAGTTGACCAACGAATACCTTTTAAGAGTAATACCTACGTAGGTAATAGTTAAACTTAATGCTAAAAATATAAGGTTAAAAACAACCAAGATGAAAAATAAAATAAATTCATCATTAATTTTAGTTGTGAAGAATAAAAACCAAGATAATAATACGAGATAAGAAAGTACAAAGGATTCAACAAATAAAAGTTTAGGTGAAAACTCAAAATTACTTAACAAATACTTACTTGATTGAATAACTAAAATAAGAGCGGTTAAAACAACGATTGGAATTATATTGGGAAAGTAATTTATACCCGATTCCCATTCATTCCAAATTCCATCCATAGTTAAAATATAAGAAACAGCAAGTGTGACAGAACTACCAACGAAAATTAAAGTATTTGTAAATATTTTAAAATTGGCAGTTTTGGAATGTAAAAAACCTATAAGATAAATTAAAACACCGTACAAAACATAAAATGAAAAAATGAATTGAGGATCGTCATCTGTAAGCAAAGTTGCAAGTTTCCAGCCAGGCCAGAATATTACTATCCCCATACTTAATCTAAATAAAGCTTTTGAATCAATTATATAAGCAACCGGTAACACTCCCAAAAGTATCCAGAATAATATATCAAAATTGTCAGATCTTATATGGTACATTTGGCCAATTAAAAAGACACTACCACTAAATAAAAATGCAGCAAGGAAAAATATAGATGCACCAATACGTTTATAAATAGTTTTATATTTAAGCCAATACCCAATATAATTTGCCAATATTACACTTAAGACGCTCATAATAATTTTTAGTAAATGAGGAATAGAGTTCCAATTAGCCCCGATAAGAAGTACAACCCCTAGACCAACTAATGCGGCACCCAGGGTACTTAAAATAATGATAAGTCTGGAATAACTATTGCCTTTATCAAGTATATCTTTGGTTACACCATAATATTGAAGAATGGAATCTTCTTGACCGTTAGTTATTATTCCTTGTTGAACAAAAACTTTAAGATCTTTTTTTATTCTATCTAAGAAATTTAAATCGTTTGAAGAATTCATAGTAAATAACTTTCTAATTTTTTACTATTTTGGGAATCAGTATAACATTAAAAATACACGATACAGAGAAAATGGGTATTGGAATAAACAAAATAGGAATTTTTTTATATCAAAATTTCATTTTTTTACATAAAATCCATCATATATGGAACGATTATGTATCTAAATTAAAGGAGGAGTCTATGGCAACCTATAATTCGGAATCTGGGGATATAAACATGGTACTCACTGGGGAATCTTTGATAACTCGAGGAACCTCAATGTTCACTGAAGAAAATTATCTCAAAATGGTGGAAATTATGCGTGCTGGTGATGTCACTTTTACTAATGCAGAAATGATTTTTCACGACTATGAAAGCCCAAATAATCCACATCAATTAGGAACTTATATGCGATCTTCACCTCAAAATATTAAGGAACTACAGTGGATGGGAGTAAATCTCGTTGCATGTTCAAATAATCATGCGTACGATTTTGGAGAAGGCGGTATATTAAAGAATATCGAAAATCTTGATAAATTTGGCTTAGCACATGCAGGGAGTGGAAAAAATTTAGCTGATGCAAGAGAGCCTGGATATATTGATACTGATGCAGGTCGAGTAGCCTTGATATCATTAACTGATTCTGGACCAGCAGAAGGCAGAGCTGGTGAACAACGACGTGATATGCAAGGTAGACCAGGTGTAAGTTGGTTACGGTCGACTGCAATATATTATGTTGATCAAGAAAGCCTTGATTCTCTAAAAAAGATTAGCCAAGGTCTTGGTTTTGAAGACCAGAAAAAGGCTCGTGAATTTACTGAAGACAGTAGTACAGAGTTCCATCTTTTTGGACAACCAATGTACTCACCAGTACCTACATTGAAATTTGTGTTAAGTAAAGACGGTAAATTTGGCCAAACCCGTATTCCTAATCAATACGACATGGAACAAATATTAGATCGTGTGAGTGATGCAAAACGAATGGCTGATTGGGTATTAGTAACAATGCATAACCACCAAGGTGGTGCTACAATTACTGATCCAGGTGATCACCTCGTAACATTTGCCAAGGCAGCTTTAGATGCTGGTGCAGACGTATACACGGGCCACGGACCACACAGAGACAGAGGTATTGAAATATATAAAGGAAAGCCTATTTTTTATTCACTTGGTGACTTTTTTATGCAAAATGATACTGTTTTGAGAACTCCACAAGATCGATATCTTATGGAAGGTCTTGGATGGGATTCTGTCCCTGCTGATTTTTACGACACACGATCTGGAACGAAATATAGTGAAGATCATGTAAATAATGATACTAAAGGAATGCCTGCTGATTTTAGGCAATGGGAAAGTACGATGGCTCAAGTTAAATTTAAGGGTAAGAAGTTAAGTGAAATCACTTTATTACCACTAGATTTAGGGTTTAGAAGATCAAGAGGAACCAGAGGCAGACCTACATTGGCTACAGGTGAAGTTGCAAAATCTGTATTAGAGAATATGCAACAAATGTCTTCCAAATATGGAACAAAAATCAGCATTAAGGGTGAAACTGGATCTGTTGATTTAAGTTAATAATTCTAGGATGTAGATTCTAATAAAAGAGGCGGTGTTTCCGCCTCTTTTTTTTATGATTCATCTATAGCTTTTGCTAATGCTTCACCATTTTGTTTCCACCAATTATGCAGAATATTAATATCGGTACCAATAGAGAAATGTTTTACCCCCATATCTAAATATTCTTTTGCTTCATCAACAGAGTTAATTTCGGCACGAGGGGCAACGCCCATTTCAAGAGCTTTCTTAAAAACATAATTTCTAGTTTCAATGACATCAGGATGATTTCTTTGTCCAGCTTTTCCTGTATTCATAGAATAATCAGAAGGACCCCATTGAATCATATCAACATTTGGTAATGATAAAATCTCTTCCAATTGGTCTACTGCACCCTGTTTTTCAATCATTAT
>CAYOMB010000116.1:0-4003 GCA_964404955.1 uncultured Dehalococcoidia bacterium | reverse complement strand
GCCCAGTTATGGTTGAACATGTTGACTCTATTGTTGATATGCGTAGATATCTAGTAATGGAACAAGCTAGTATGCCTGAAGGGGCTGAGGGTGTTCTATTAAACATGGAACAAAGAGGACATCCATGGAGTGGAAATCAAACTTCCAAAACTGAGTGGATGGAGGGATTAGATATACCAACATTTGAAGAGGAAAAAGAATCTGAAGTTCTTTTATGGGTAGGTTGTACTTCCGCATTAAACGAAGCAAATCAAAAGGCACCACGAGCTATGGCTTCTATATTACGTGTTGCTGGTATTAAATTTGCTGTACTAGGAAATGAAGAAGGTTGTACTGGAGATCCTGCTAGAAGAATTGGAAATGAATACCTATACCAAATGATGGCTGAACAGAATATTCAAACCTTAAATCAATATTCATTCAAAAAAATTGTAACTCTATGTCCACATTGTTTTAACAACATCAAAAACGAATATCCACAACTTGGCGGTAATTACAAAGTTTATCATTACACTGAATTTGTGGATGAATTAATTCAAGATGGAAAACTAAAACCAGTTAAAAGTGTTGATATTAGTATGACTTACCATGATTCTTGTTATCTAGGAAGACATAACAAAGTTTATGATGCACCACGAAATATTTCCAAAGCTATTCCAGGACTAGAACTTCACGAGATGGAAAGAAATTGTGAAAGAGGATTCTGTTGTGGTGCAGGTGGTGGACACATGTGGATGGAAGATAGCGGAGGTCAAAGAATTAATCATATGAGAATTGATCAATTCCTTGATACCGAAGGTGAAACATTGGGTGTTTCTTGTCCATTTTGTTATCAAATGTTCGCTGAAGGAATACAATCGAAAGGTGTTCAAGAAAGTAAACAAACCAAAGATCTTGTAGAAATTATCGCTGAAAGCGTTGTTCCAGAAGAAGAGAAATAATTACTCTATTCTATTGGTTCTGGATACATATCACGAAGTTCGCGTTTCAATATTTTACCCATAGGGTTTTTGGGAATCTCTTGAGCAAAAATAACTGATTCTGGTTTTTTGTAACTTGCCAACCGCTCATGACAGTAGTCAATTATTTCTTGCTGATCTACTGACATACCTGATTTTAACACGACCACGGCCCTTACTCGCTCACCCCAATACTCATCGTTGACTCCAATTACAGCTGCGTCATCAATACTTGTATGGGTAAGAATAACATTTTCAACTTCATCTGGTGCAATCATTTCGCCTCCACGCTTAATGAAGTCTTTTGCTCTTCCAGATAAAAAGATATATCCCTCTTCATCCATATATCCTAAATCTCCAGTATATAACCAGCCATCTCTAATTGTTTCATTAGTTGCATCTTCCTTATTCCAATAACCCTTCATTAATCGTGGCCCCTGAGCAACAATTTCACCTACTTCACCTTGTATAACTTCATTTCCTTCCTCATCAACTATTTGAACGATAACATCATCTAAAGGTTTACCAATAGAACTTAATCGTTTCAATTTAAGTTCTTGCTCCTCAGGTGTGCCTGTTATCTCATGATCTTCTGGAGATAACATAGTAATAGTTGAAGCAGTTTCTGTTTGTCCAAAAGCATTAATAAAACGTGTTCCAGGCAGTTTTGCTATTGCGTCTTTGATAACAGAAGCAGGCATAGGTGCGGCACCATAAGTTATTACACCTAAACTTGATATATCAAAATTTGGAAACTCTTTATGATCCAAAATTGCTTTCAGCATTGTAGGGACCATCATTGCCCGATTAATTTGTTCTTCTTGAACTAACCTCATCCAATCGTAAGGTTCAAACTGTCGTTGTATAACTAAAGTTCTTCCACCATAAATCGCAGAAATCACAGCCTGCATACCTGCTATATGATGTAATGGAACGGTTAGTATATTCTTTTCTTCTTCATCAGGATCAGCAGGCATAACATTAGCAAGAATATAAGAAGAAAAACTATCGTGTTTCAACATAACGCCCTTGGGAGCACCTGTTGTGCCCGAGGTGTACATAATTATATTAGTATCATCATCATCATACTCAGGAAATCTGTCTTCAGATTCTCCATCTCGAATTAAATCATCATAATTAATCCATCCATCAGACTCATCATCCATAGATATAAATAATTTAACATCGTTATTGTTCTTTGTAGCTTGTTTGACTAATTCATGATATCTAGAACCTGCAAAAATCACTTTTGGCTTACTATCAGATAACATAACATCTAGTTCTTCAGATCTAACACGGAAATTAACTGGAACATAAATTGCGTCCAGACTCGTTATGGCAAAATAAGTCTCTATATGTTCATTGCAGTTAACTTGTATTGTAGAAACTCTATCTCCTGCAACCACACCTAGTTTACTTAATGAATCAGCAAGTTTATTTACTCGTTGTTGTAAAGTAGAAAAATCAATTCTCTTATCTTCGAATATAATTGCAGTTCTATCTGGAACTATTTCACTTGATAGTCGCAAAAACTCGACAGTATTCATCTACTAACCTCCATTGACTACACAAAATATCTGACGCAAGTATCAATTCTATCATCCTTGTCTAGTTTCGATAATATATTCAACACATTTTTTAGCTTCTAAATCTAATCCTTTTGTGAGAGAAAGTTCTAATCCCTGTGAAATAATTGATTTTGTTAACGAATTTAATTCTTTAGGGTTGCGACATAAACTATCTAATAAACTATAAGCAAACTCAATAATATAGTTTTCCTCAATGATATAATCAATCAATCCGATTTCCAAAGATTTATCTACTTCTACCTGGCTTCCCAATAATAAAAGATCCAAAGCATGCCCTAAACCAATTTTACGAGGTATAGTTTGTGTTCCACCTGCTGCCGGAATTATACCAAGTCCCGTTTCCGGTAATCCGATAATGGTATCCTTGGTTGCTATTCGAATATCACATAACATAGCAATTTCCACCCCAGAACCAAACGTGTATCCATGAAGTACACAGACAATTGGAACTGGTAATGTCATAAAAACTTCCCATAAGTCTCTTTCTTTACGAATATTTCGAGCTATATATTGTGAAGGGGCAGTACCAAACTCAGTTAAATCCGCTCCTCCACAAAATCCTTTTAATCCATTACCTTTCAACAATATACCTTTGATATCATAATCAAGATTAATCGCAGTTAGCACTTCATAAAGTTCATCTCTCATAGTGGTATTAAAAGCATTGACAACATTAGGTCTATTAAGAGTAATCGTTGCTATATTCTTATATTTTTCATAAATAATTGTACTAAATTGATCTATGATTTTCCCATCCTTGAATTTGTATTTGATTTAAATCGATTCCAGAAGATAATAAGTCTTCTAAGGGTATTTCTATGAAATTTTTTCCAATATCAGTGATTTCATGAGCGTCACTTACTTCAGTTAAAATTAAATTGTGTTTATCTGCTAATTCATACACTTGGTTTTTATTAATATGCCAATTGTGTATAGAATTATTTACCTCTATAGATTGAATATGATTTATTTCTACTTGCTGAGATGGATGGCCAGGATGGCAATAATTTCTGAATAATTTCCCATTTGGCAACAAAAATTCTCCCACTTCATATGTCTGAAAATAATCATGTTTCATATGTAATTCTATTTCTCTACCAGGAAATATAATTATTTCATCAGGGAAATGTTTAGTAAAAATTTTGTGATATTCAAAAGATATTTTTAACAAGTCTGGGTGTGCATGGTGATGATCAGTAATCGCTATGCCATCTATACCAATTTTTTTACACTGATTTATTACTTTATATGCTGTTTCTATACTAGGTGTTTCAAAACTTGATGCTTCCCAAATATGCGTATGCAAATCAAGTTTTAGCTTTTTCCCTTTACTAACCATATCTTAACTATTTCCTTCATTCACCAATAAAATTTGGAGGCTCTTTTGTCTTAAAACTATTTAATCCTATTTCTCTATCTTTAGTAGAATGAAGTAATATACTTAAATCAGATTCA
>CAYOMB010000115.1:0-4193 GCA_964404955.1 uncultured Dehalococcoidia bacterium | reverse complement strand
CCTAAAAAACCAAGGATAATTGAAAAAAAATCGTATCAAGAACCAAAAGAAAATCCAAAACCAAAAATAGAAGAATCTAAAAGAAACCCTTCCTCGTATAATAATCAACCAATAAGAAACAATGTACTAGCTGAACAAAAGATAAATAAGATCGAAGAAAAAATTGATACTACCCAAAAATCAACACGCGCATTTACTTTTGGAAAACCCTGGGCTATACCAGAAATGTCATTACTTGAATATGGTCCTGAAGCTTCCATTTCATCCGATGAATCAAAACTAGTTGCTGAAAAAATCGAGGAAACTTTATTAAATCATGGAATTGAAGTTAGAGTTAATCAAATTAAACCTGGACCAACTGTTACAATGTATGGTCTCACCCCAGGCTGGACAAGAAAAACGAGAAAACCAAAAAAGAATGATGCTCAAGAAGATACCTCAGATGAAGAAACTGACAGAGGTACACGGGTAAAAGTTGATAGCATCGTTGCAAGAGAAAAAGACCTAGCATTGGCTCTTGCAGCACCGAGCCTAAGAATCGAAGCGCCTGTTCCTGGAGAATCTATTGTAGGTATAGAAGTTCCTAACAAAAAAGCACTCATGGTGAGTCTAAGAAAAACATTAGAACATGAGAAAGTTAATACTATAAAAAAGGAGCTAGGTATTCCTTTAGCTTTAGGGCAAGGATCTAGTGGAGAAGCAACTGTCACTGATCTACGAAAATTACCACATCTATTAATTGCTGGTTCTACTGGTAGTGGTAAAAGTGTATGTATTAATACCCTATTAGTTTCTATGATTGCCAAGATGACACCTGATAAACTACGGCTATTACTCATTGATCCTAAGCGCGTAGAGCTTACACCGTTTAACGGTATTCCTCATTTAATATCACCTGTTGTGGTAGAACCCGATGAGGCAGTTAAATCTTTAAAAGGGCTTCTCGAAGAAATGTTAAGAAGATATAAAGTTCTTGAAGAAATAGGCGTTAGAAATATTGATAGTTATATCAATCATCCCAAAGCAATTGAACCTATGCCTTACTTAGTAATAGCAATAGATGAATTAGCAGATCTAATGATGACAGCGCCTTATGAAGTCGAACAAACACTTACACGATTAGCTCAACTAGGTAGGGCTACTGGCATACATTTAATAGTCGCAACTCAAAGACCATCAGTAGATGTAGTAACTGGACTAATTAAAGCTAATTTTCCTAGTAGAATTAGTTTTGCTGTTGTATCTCAAATTGATTCTAGAACTATTTTAGATTCAAGTGGTGCAGAAAGATTGTTAGGAAAAGGAGATATGTTATTTCTATCTTCAGACTTCCCAAAAGCACAACGAGTCCAAGGTGCATATCTAAGTGATGAAGAAATTAACAAACTAGTAAATTATTGGGCTACTGAAAAAGGTACACCATTACCTGAAATATCCTTAGAATTACCGGTAAATGATATAACTAATCCAGACTTTGATTCAGGAGATTTCCCTAAAGACGAATTATTTAGTAAAGCTTCTGAATTAGCAGGAAGATACTCTCATATATCAACTTCACTGCTACAACGAAAACTACGTATTGGATATCCTAGGGCCGCAAGATTAATCGATCAACTAGAAGATGCTGGTGTTATAGGGCCAGAAGAACCTGGGAAGTCTAGAGAAGTTCTTTTACAGTCTTAGTTAGGGTGCTTTACTACTTTACCTTGACTATTGAGGTAGTGAGTTTCATCGGTTTTATTATTATTTTTTACTATGACTTCATTTAAAGCACTTACTGCTAATTCCTTATCAATGGAAATTATCGTTCCTAAAGCCACATATAATACATCGACAGCTTCATTTGCAACATTATGCATAGATTCAGATTCTAAAGCTACTTTAAGTTCATCAACTTCTTCACTTTGGATAGGAATTCTATCAAGAAGTCTTTCACGACTATAAGTATCTAATAAATCAAATCTATCGTGAAAATTATAAACGGATTGAAATAATTCTCCTACTTTTGCTTTCAATTCTTCTGTAGCCACAACTTACTCCCAAATAATTAATACTTTTATTTACCGAAAATTTTTATAATGAATTTATTAGTCAAAGACACTACGATATTTATTAGATTATAAATTACTGAGAGATCAAATTGTACATATCCGATATAGAATTAACAGAATATAGGAATTTTTCTAATATTTACTTAGAGTTTCCACCTGGGCTCTCAATAATTTCAGGAAATAACGGAGAAGGTAAAACAAACTTACTTGAATCGCTTTATTTAATTTCTATAGGAAAATCATTTCGAGCAAGAAACGATTTTGAATTAATTCGCCACAAATCACCTGATCAGGTAAATAAATTTGTTTCTCAAACAACTATACATGGTGTTACTCAATTTACTGATGGAAAAAACAATATTGTCATTGCACTTCCTTCGGATAATAACCAATCAAAAGAAATTAAACTTAATGGACTCAATATATCTGCATCACAATTAGTTGGCAAAACTCCTACTGTACTTTTTACTGCCCATGATATGGACATCGTTTTAGGTAGCCCTGGAAAAAGAAGGCAGTTTTTAGATATACTAATTTCTCAAGTGAATCAAGAATATCTCATCAAATTACAAAAATATCAACAAATATTAACTCAAAGAAATTCCCTATTAAAAGCAATAAGAGATCATCAATCATCAGAGGACGAATTGCTGTACTGGAACACTGAATTAATTGAATTAGGTAAATTTATCATTATGAAACGTGCAGAAATTATCAAACTTATTGATACAGAAATACAAGAAATTCATTCTGAATTTTCTTCTTCTGAAAAATTATCTTTCCAATACATACCTTCAGTTACTATTGAAAAGTTTGAGGAAACATTAAATTCCACTCTGCGACAACAAATCCTTATGGGAATTACTGATATAGGACCTCAAAGAGATAACGTTTTAATTCATATCAATGGAATATCAGCATATAGTTTTTCATCCAGAGGGCAAGCTAAAAATATAGTATTATCACTAAGATTATCCGAAGCAAAAATAATTCAATCGACAATAAATGTACAACCTATACTACTTCTTGATGATATACTTTCAGAACTTGATGAGTTTAGAAGGAAAAAGATTATTGAAAAAATGCATATGTATAATCAATCAATAGTTACTACACCAGAACCTGATTTAATAGATTCAACTTATGCAAACAATATTATTAATTTACAGAATGGTGAAATTCAACGAGATTAACGAACAAGGAGAATTTTTATGTCAAATAATTCTATTAATTTTATGACAATAACTGAATTATCAGAAAATATTCGTGAAAAAAAACTTTCACCGACTGAAATTGTCCAAGAGCAACTCAAAGCAATTAACAAATTAAATGATTCGAACAAATCTTTTTTATATATAGCTGAAGAACAAAGTATCAAAGATGCTAAAAATATCGAAAAAGAAATATCATCAGGCAACTACAAAGGGCCATTGCACGGGATACCTATTGGTTTAAAGGATTTATATGAAACCGATAATATGCCCACAACCTCAGGAAGTGTAATCTTCAACGACTATCAATCAAACAAGAATGCGACAAGTGTCCAAAAGTTAATCGATGCAGGTTCAATTATTATTGGAAAACTAAATATGCATCCTTTTGCATTTGGCGCATTTGGTACTAATTCTGATTTTGGCACACCTCCAAACCCTTGGAATACTTCTCATATTCCGGGAGGATCTAGTAGTGGTTCTGGAGTAGCTGTTGCATCTGGTATGATTCCTGGCGCTACTGGATCAGATACAGGAGGCTCAATAAGAATCCCCTCCGCAGTTTGTGGGATTGTTGGTATAAAACCAACATATGGGAGAATTAGTAGATATGGATTAACTCCATTATCATGGTCTCTAGATACAGCTGGCCCAATGACAAGAAGTGTAAAAGATTGTGCATATATGCTTGAGGCAATGTCTGGCTTTGATATCAATGACGATTCTTCTTCTACAAGAGATATCCCTCAATTTTCTAAAGCTTTCGATCAAGAAACAAGGAAATTTACAATAGGTATTCCAAAAAATCAATATTTTACTAATATTCATACTGAGGTTGAAACAAAAGTAAACGAAGCCATAGAAACACTGAAAAGACTTGGTTTTTCCATAGTAGAAATAGATATCCCAACTCCAGAAGAAGCAGGAAAAA
>CAYOMB010000114.1:0-4195 GCA_964404955.1 uncultured Dehalococcoidia bacterium | reverse complement strand
GCAATGCTTTGATCAGATCGGGTTCATTTACAACTGGTCCACGACTAGTATTAATCAAAATCGCAGAATTTTTCATCAATGATAATTGGTGTGTATTTATTATTCCTTTAGTTTCGTTCGTTAAAGGAGTGTGAAGCGAAATAATATCTGAAGTTTTGAATAATTCTTCAAGTTCTACGTAGGATAAGTTTAGATTTTTTTCGTCTTGTTCAGACAAACGATACTTGTCATGATATTGAACAATGCAATCAAACCCTTGAACACGTTTAGCAACTTTTTTTCCTATATTTCCAATACCAAAAATTCCTACTTTTTTATTTGCCATTTCATAGGTATTAAATCCGTCAACAACACCTCTCCAATTACCTTCGCGCACACCTTTATCACTTAGAGTAAGTTTTTTATATAGAGCCAACATAAGTAACACTGCATGATCTGCAACTGCCCAAGAATTTGCTCCACCGTTATTTGCACAGGAAATATTCAATTCTGTTAATAATTCAAAATTCATGCGATCATATCCAGCACTCAAAAGTTGTATGAGTTTGAGGTTTTTTGCTGATTTAATCAGAGAATCTGGGAGAGCAATACCATAACCTATTATAAATTCAGTATCTTCAACAATTTTATGAGTGTTCTCACTATCAATACCCTCGTTAATAATAGTTGTTTCAAAACCTTCTGGGGTGTATGTTGCTATCACTTCAGCCAGATGTTTTGGTAAATTTGTAATAAAAACAATTTTGGTTTTACTCATACTGTCTCCGTTCATTTTTCTTTTTTTATTAGTACGGTACCTCTAGCTTTGTAAGTAAATCATGAAATTCATCTTTAGTTTCTTGACTTAATTCAGGGCCAGGATGTCTAACTCTATAGCTACTTATCAAACCACGATTATGAAGAGCGTATTTTCTTATTGAAATGCCGATTCCTTCTTGAAACTCAAATAATAGCATTGGTAAATATTTAAAAAATATACTTTCAGCTTCTTGCAAATTCCCATTAGCTACATTTGTATATATATCTACCAGAACTTCTGGGTAAGCAAAACCAGTCATTGCACCAGAAGAGCCTCGATTCAATTCGTCTAATAAAAATACTCCACCTAATCCACCAAAAATAGATAATTTATCACCAGTTAAATTTCTTATAGCAGTAATTTTGCTTGGGGTGGGAGGGTCTTCAAGTTTAAGGTAAATTACCTGGGGAATTTTTTCAGCTAATTGTGATATGAACTGGGGCGGCATATGAACCCCAGAGGTTTGTGGATAATCTTGAACGACAATGGGGATATCTATGCATTCTGCAATTTTTTCATAATGGGTAAGTAAAGCTCCTAAGTTTGGTTTACCCATAGGTGGAGCAGAAATCATGACAGCAGATGCCCCTAGTTTTTCAGCCTCTTGACTATACTTTATTGTTGCTTTAGTACTTGCTGCAGTTGTGCCAACAGTAACAGACAAACCATTAGCATTATTAATAACTTCTCTTGTGATAATTTGTCTTTCTTCATCTGTTAGACGAGCTGATTCGCCTGTAACTCCAAGCACTACGACACCTTCACATTGAGAAGAATATGCTTTATGCATAAGGTTTGAAATAGAACCTACATCTACTTCTTCATCATCTAAAAATGGAGTTGCAAGCATCCAATGTACACCGGTAAATGTTTTAGTCATAAAATGCTCCTTTTACTGTTGTATATTATTTTTCAACAATTTGGATAAGAACACCATTTGTTGATTTAGGATGCAAAAATACCTGTCCAGTAGGATTATCAGCACCAATTAATTGTACTCCGTTAGATTCCAATTCCTTTATCGATTGTTCTATATTTTCAACAGCCAGAGCAACTAGATGTACACCTTCCCCGGATCTTTCAATCTTACGACCAACCGGGGTTTCTGGACCAAGTGGCTCAACAAGTTCAATATGAGTACCATTTCCAAGATTGAAAAAAGCTTGTTTAATGCCCAGTTTTTCAGACACATCTGTACGTTCTAGCTCCATACCCATTCCATTTTGATAATTTGAAATGCCTTGGTTTAAATCTTTAACTGCAATAACAATATGATCAATCCATTTATAGTCCATAATTTATCTCCTGTTTTATATTATTTTTTTATCCCATCCTGGTTGTTTTTAAATAATCTAGGTAGGATGATAGAAGCAATAATCGTTGTAGACATTGTCATAATTACTGAAACACCGAATAGATCTGTACCAATTATTCCTTTTGATAAACCTATGCCAGCAATAATTAATGCTATTTCACCTCTAGGTATCATACCTACACCTATTCGGAGAGAACCTATTCTATTGAAACCAGAGAAAAAGGCAGGAATTCCACTACCTATTAATTTGTCGAGTGTAGCAGTTAGAGATAAAACAATACCAAACACTAAAACTGGAGTACTGATAGCTGAAAGATCTACCATCATACCCATTACAACAAAAAATACTGGTACTAGTAGGTTGTAAATATTATGTAATTGATTTTCTATTTCATGTTTGATTTTTGAGTTAGACATTCCTAATCCAAAAGAATAAGCACCGATAATCATTGCGAGGCCAAAATGTTCAGCCAATGCTGCACAAATAAGTGCTAATCCTAATGGTATAGCTACCAAGGCTCCCTCTGTATTAAATCCAGAAATAAACTTTGAAAGAGGACTTGATAAAAGGAAACTTAAAGCAGTTATTGCTAGCCAGATTCCAATAGCTTGTACTGCTATTATTATGATATTTGACGATGAAATAGTTTGGGTTTCATTTAAACTTATAACTATGGCTAAAACCAATATTCCGAAAACGTCATCGAATACAGCAGCAGCTAAGATAGTAATACCTTCAGCACCATCTAACTTTCCGAGGTCTTTGAGTATACGTGCAGTAATTCCAATTGATGTTGCAGTCAATATCGATCCTATAAATAAAGCCTGAATACTCATAAATGATTCTGCAAATCCAAACAATACAGTTAAGCTTGCTCCTACTGTAAAAGGAACAGCTACTCCACCAATTGCAATAAAAAAAGACTTTCTTGCATATTTGAGAAATTGTTCTAGGTTTGTTTCTATACCAACAACAAACATGAGGACCAACGATGCGACCTGACCAAGAAAATTTATTTCTGAAGGTATTTCATGACCATGGTCTCCAGGAAATAACGGGCCAAAAGAACCTAATGCAATTGCTCCTAAAGCAAAGGGTCCAATAATAACTCCTGCAAATAGCTCACCAAGAACAGGTGGAACTTTTATATATCTAACTGCTATTTCAGCAGCTGATTTTGCTACAATAAATATAATTGCTAGTTGTAACATTAACTGAATAATATGTTCTGCGTGACCTTCCATAATTTTTCAAAACCTCATTAAATAAATTATAATTTTTATGGCACGCCTGGAGGGATTCGAACCCACGACACTCGGTTCCGAAGACCGATGCTCTATCCACTGAGCTACAGGCGCTAATTCATGATATTTTATATTTAAAATCAGTGAATTACAATCCATCATCAGGAGGGGTCAAACCCTGTCCATATTGTTTTCCGTATTGTTTTTCCCGTATGGTTCCCTAAAAAGTGTTTCGTCAATTTTTATCAATATTACCTCTAGTACTTCCATAATGCCGAGATTGTATCACAGGGTACGTATCAGGTATGTGTGACAGTTTTAATCTAATCTATTACTTTCAATCATTGTTTCTAAAACTTCATCTAAATCTTAGACATTACATAATCTATTAAATAAACAACTAGATATTTAACAAATGGATAAATATTTACAACAACAAACAAAAAAACAATAACAGCAACAACAAGTACTACAGCAGTGAAAAGAGGCTTTAAGCTACGATTGTGTGGACGTCTCCGTTGCCACGTGTGATTTTTATATTCATAATCGTTTCCATATCTACCTGAATGAGCATCAAGTATTGGACGCTTGTCCCATAGATAATTTATGAGTGACAATAATTGAACATACAAAACCAACACCATGGGAATAGAAACAATACTGAACGCTATCAAATCCACCCACTTATGTCCACCTGACCAGCGTATGTCATAGACAGGTTGTCTCAAATTATCTATATATCCACTCCACAAAAATACTAGGAATATCAGCATTCCTATCCCAAACTTCGTGTCCCCCCACTTGTCCTCACTCCATTCCTTTTTTGCCTTTTTGAC
>CAYOMB010000113.1:0-4281 GCA_964404955.1 uncultured Dehalococcoidia bacterium | reverse complement strand
ATCAATTAAGCCCTTTATTACAAAAAAAATTCACCAGTGGTAGAAAACTTGGACTCTCTGCGGGAAGAGTACAATCAGT
Source organism: uncultured Dehalococcoidia bacterium (assembly GCA_964404955.1). Classification (GTDB taxonomy): domain Bacteria; phylum Chloroflexota; class Dehalococcoidia; order Lucifugimonadales; family UBA6952; genus UBA6952. The sequence goes on along the minus strand of CAYOMB010000113.1, from coordinate 4,202 downwards.
AGCTTTAAAAATTATTGTCGAACGTGAACGAGAAATTGCCTCCTTTATTCCTAAGGAATATTGGAATGTTACTATTAATTTATCAAAAACTGATTCTAATAAATCTAAATTCGAAGCAAAACTTAATTCTGAAAAAATTAATTCAGAATCTGAAGCTGCTGAATTAAAGCAAATACTTAACAATTCTACCTACAGCGTAGAAAAGATATCAGTAAGAAATTCTTCTAATAAAGCACCTGCACCCTTTACAACTAGTACGCTACAACAAGAAGCTTCAAGAAGACTTAGATATACAGCAACAAGAACAATGAGAATAGCTCAACAACTTTATGAAGGCATTAATCTTGGTCTTGAAGGCGAAACAGGATTAATAACCTATATGAGAACTGATTCAATCACTCTTTCGTCCATTGCAAGTACAGAAATTACTGATTTCATTAAAGAAGTCTATGGCGAAAACTATGTCTCCAATACAAAACATACTGTTCGCAAAAAAGCTGTAGCAGCACAAGAAGCTCATGAAGCTATACGACCAACTTCAGTCCTTCGGACACCTGATAATTTAAAAGAGCATTTATCGAGAGAGCAACTTTCTCTTTATACACTTATTTGGCGTAGAACTGTTGCTAGCAAAATGGCTAATGCGATCAATCAAATTACCACTGTAAATATACTTTCAGAAAATGAAAAAAAAGAACAACATAAATTCATATGCTCAGGTACTATTCCACAATTTGATGGTTTCAGAGTTTTATACGAAAACCCTGATCATGATCCCGAAGATGACACAGAAGAAAATGAAGAATCATCAAAAAAACTACCCAAACTATCCAAAGATGAAGATCTTAAACTAAACGATATAATTAACGAACAAAAATTTACGCTTCCACCTGCCCGATACACTCAAGCAACTTTGGTCAAAAAGCTTGAAGAATCTGGTATAGGAAGGCCTAGTACTTATGCTTCGATAATGTCAACCCTCGAAGGAAGAAATTATTGCACACTAGTTGATGGTAAATACCAAACTGAACAATTAGGTGAAGCAATTGTAGATCAACTAAATCCATATTTCCCCAATATTATGGATGTAGAATTTACAGCTTCTATGGAAACAAATCTTGACGAAATAGCAAAAGGCAATAAGGAATGGGTTTCTGTTTTACACGATTTTTACAACCCTTACAGTAAGTTATTTGCAGAAGCAGAGTCTACTATGCCTAAGGTAACTGTAGAAACTCCAACAGGTGACTTTTGCCCTCAATGTGAAAGACCGCTTGTTGAAAAAATAGGTAGAAATGGTAAATTTATCGCCTGTTCAGGATTCCCTGAATGTCGATATTCAAAAAATATCATTAATAGCACAGATATAAAATGTCCTATTTGCATCAAAGAAGATCGTGAAGGTGAAATAATTGAAAGACAGCAACGAAAAGGTCAACGTAGAAAGTTTTATGGTTGTAGTGCTTGGCCTAATTGCAACTTCATAAGTAATGCCAAGCCAGTTGAACACACATGTCCAGAATGTAAAGGGTTAATGGTTGAATCTACTAGAGACAGAATAATTTGTTATGACAAAGATTGTGCAATTACGCTCAATGCAAGTGAGTTAAAAACTAATCCGATTAATGCGTCATGATCATAATATGGATAATGAAAAGATTATTGAAAAATATAACAATCATCTAAGATTTGAAAAAAACTTGTCTGATAATACGATCAGAAATTATTTATCAGATCTTGCTGTATTTAAAATTTTCCTACAAATAGAAAAATTTTCTCATGAAGAACCATTTCTAGACTTTGCAAAATTTATTTCAAAGAAAAAGAAACATTTATACCAAACAGAATATAGAAAAGTTATAGTTAGTTTTCTTACATGGCTAGTTACTAAAAAGAATAATAATATAAGTCGAAATAGCGTAATAAGAAACTTAGCAAGCCTGCGTTCATTTTTTAGGTTTTGTATAGAAGAAAAGTTTATGCCAGAAGCTCCACTATGGAATAGCAGATCCTATTCAATGAAAAAACTAATACCTAAAAAACCACAAATGCTACCTGAAATTCTACAACAAAATGAGATTTTAAATTTGTTAGATACTACAAATGAAAATCAAAGCACCAATAAATCTCTAAAATTTATCCTACGAGATATATCTATATTAGAAATTTTATATGGATCAGGTTTACGACTATCTGAGGTTGTGAATTTAAATGTAGGTAATATCGACTTATCAAAACGTACTGTTACCGTCTTAGGAAAAGGCAATAAACAAAGACAAGTACCTCTCTCATTAAAATCAACGAAAATTTTGGAAGAATATATTAACAATCAACGAAAATTATTAATTAAAAGAAATTCAGAATCTGGATTATTTCTTAATAAATATGGAGGAAGATTATCAAACCGTTCTATCCAAAATCTTGTAAAATCGAGAGCAAAAATAGTTGGACTTCCTAAAAGGGTACACACTCATATGATACGCCATTCATTTGCTACACATTTACTCGATGGTGGGGCAGATATTCGAATTGTGCAAATGCTCTTGGGCCATTCAAGTCCTGACACAACTCAAATATATACACATGTCAGTACAAGTCAGGCAAGAAAAGTATATTTAGATAGTCATCCCTTTGCTAATATCAACAAATAGACTAATATAAATGTAAACACATTTTGGAGAATATTATGAATATTGCAATAATCAATGGCCCAAATCTCAATAACCTCGGTAAACGTGATAACTCTATTTATGGATCAAAATCTTTAAAAGAGATAGAAAAGTTGATACTCGAAAATGTTTCTGGCTCTTCAGTTTCTTTATCTTTTTATCAATCCAATGCTGAGGGAGAAATAATAGATTACATTCAGCAAATAACAGAAAATACCGAGGCTATTATTATCAATCCTGGTGGATTAACCCACTATAGTATTTCATTAAGAGATTGTCTTTCTGATTTTAATGGCAGAGTCATTGAAGTCCATTTGTCAAATATCCATGCAAGGGAAAGTTTTCGTAGAGAATCTTTAATAGCTGATATTTGCGAAGGACATATTTCAGGTCTAGGTTGGTTTGGTTATTTAACAGCAATAAATTATCTTCTATCTTAATTCAATTAAAGGAGTCAAATGAACGATCGTTTAAATACACTACAACATAAACTTCAAGAATTCGAGGTAGATGCTCTATTAATAACAAATCCAGAAAATAGGTATTATATATCAGGATTTACAGGTTCAGCAGGATATTTATTTATAACACCAGATGAAGCATATCTAAATACTGATTTTAGATATATAGAACAAGCAACAAACCAAGCTCCATCATTTGAGATTGTCAAAATTGATTCTGAATTAAAATGGTTCATAGACCTTCTCATCAAACATAGGATCAATACTCTTGGGTTTGAGTCTGAAGATCTCAGTTTTGCTGGATATTCACGATTTTCCGAAATTATAGATAAAAACAAACTAAATAAAATTGTTAATTTAAAACCACTTAGCGCTACTATTGAAAAAATCCGTGCTGTTAAATATATAGACGAAATAGATATATTAAAAGAAGCCATAAGAATTTCTGATGAAGCAATGAATACTATTGCTCCAACTATACAAGCCGGTATATCTGAAAGAGAAATTGCATTACAGTTAGAAAATAAAATGAGAGAACTTGGAGCAGAAGGGCCTTCATTTGATACTATTGTGGGTTCAGGACCTAATGCTGCTTTACCCCACCATAGAGCTGGTGAACGAATAATTCAAAAAGGTGAATCAATAGTTATTGATATGGGGGCTAAGTATCAAGGGTATTGTAGTGATCTGACAAGAACATTTTGTGTGGGTAAGCCAGACGAAACATTTAGAAAAGTCTATGACACTGTATTTGCAGCTCAACAAACAGCAATTTCACTAGTAGAACAAGAAATGACAGGCACCGATTGCGATAATATCGCAAGAAAAGTTATCGAGGAATCTGGTTTTGGTGACAAGTTTGGACATAGTTTAGGACATGGTGTGGGTCTTGCTGTACACGAATATCCACGAGTTAGCCCGAATAGCCCAGACATTCTTATGAACAATATGGTATTTACAATAGAACCAGGTATATATATACCTGGCTGGGGTGGAGTGAGAATAGAAGATATTATCACTTTGCAAAATAATAAAGCTGAAGTATTAAGTGCAGCTACTAGAAATGAAATTA
>CAYOMB010000112.1:2569-4333 GCA_964404955.1 uncultured Dehalococcoidia bacterium | reverse complement strand
TAAGAACAATGCCTCATTTTACCCTCGGGCTTTTTGCAGGGGTGTTTGCTGATAATTTTAATAGAAGAACACTATTAGTTGTTACTAAAGTAGGTGTTGTTTTTATACAAATAATATTTATGTTTGTTGTATTTATGGGTCACCTATCTATGATGTGGGTATTTTTATACTGTTTCTTTCGCGGTGCTACAATGGCTTTTGATCAACCAGCAAGAAGAGCTATGATAGCTAATGTTGTTCCTCAAGAACTATATACTAATGCTATGGCTCTTAGTATGGGAACAGTGCAAGCTACAAGAATTATTGCCGCAGCAGGTGCTGGTTGGATTATTGCCTGGACGAGTGGAGTTGATAGACTAACGGAAAATGACTATGGTTTTGAATTCCCAGTAACAATTATATTAATTCTCTATATTTTAGCTCTTATTTTTACTTATTTAATAAAATATTCTCATGAAGTAAAAAATAACGTGGGCCAAAACAAAACCACAATAAGATATGTTATGTCTGAATTAGTCGAAGGTTTACGTTTTTCATGGTCAAGAAAAGATATTCGATCTGTTGTAATTATGGCAGCATGTTTCTTTTTATTTGGAATGGTATTTATGCATGTTTTTGCTCCGCTATTCGCAAAAATCCTTGGTATAGGAGAAAAGGGATTGGGAACCCTACTTTCATTAAGTGGAGTCGGTGGAGCTACTGGGGCGGTATTTCTTGCTGCAATAAATCCAAATACTAAACGTGGTATTTGGATTTTGGTATCACAAATTGCTTTGGGGTTATCGTTATTATTTTTTGCACTATCAGTATCTCTCGATAGCATGCTTGTTGTATATTTTATGGCTGTTGTAATTGGGCTAACTCAAGCAATTATTTTCCCTCTTATCAACTCTGTCTTAATGAATCTTACTCCAGACCATCTCCGTGGTAGAGCAATGGGACTCTTAAGCTTAGATAGAGCATTTGTTTCCCTTGGTGCTGCTATCGCAGGACCAACCGCTGCGTATGTAGGAGTAGCAAATGGTCAAATGATTTTTGGAATAGGATGTGTACTTAGTGGGATTATTCTTTGGGTTTTTGGAACCACTCTCAGAAAATTAGATTAAATAGTATAATCACTATATAGATTCAATCTGTATTTAAAAGGCAAATATTGTGAAAATAATTTCCTCTAATCGTCCCATATTTAAATTAATTCTATTTGTAATTTTGTTATTTTGCGGTGGATTAATACCTAGTAATCCATCTAAAAGTGAAACAATTAATTATATAATATCTCATGAAAAACATAGTTTATTACTATGGGAATTAAAATATTTACCACAAAAAATCTTATATTCGGTATCTGACATTATTTTCCCATTTGAGAATAAGAATATTTCTACAAAAGACCCAATAGAAATTATAAATAATTACATAAAGGTTAATGATCAAGTAAGAAAACACAATGCAGAATATGAATATGCAGTTATAAAAGGTAATGATTACAAAACAAATAGAGAAAAAGAAAAGAAAATCCAAGAATATATTAATGAATTAGAAAAAACCCAATTAAAAACTGAAAATGCATTGGAAGAAATTATAAGTAGTGCAATTCATGAACTAGATATCTCTATATTCCCAAACATGATATTCCCACCTGTTTTAATTAGTATCGAACCACCACCATCGCTCTTAATATTATCACCGAGAGACGAAATAAAATTAGAAAAAACAATATTATTAAAATCTGATAATTCAATTCCTCAGAGATATAAAATTGAA
>CAYOMB010000112.1:0-2469 GCA_964404955.1 uncultured Dehalococcoidia bacterium | reverse complement strand
CTAAATCTTCTGAACCTTGCAAAAAACCTGATTTTTGTTTTGGTTTAGAAATGAATGAAACAAGAACTACAGTAGAAGAATATCTAGATCAAGGAGATCTTTCTAAAGCTGAAAAATATATGGAAGATCGACAGAAATTATTTCTAGATAAAGGATACATTATTCGTAAACTAAACCAAGCATATTTTGCTTTTCATGGCATATATGCAGATAGTCCATCTTCAAAGAGTACTGTATTTGAAGAACTAACTAATATAAGAAACCAATCCAAATCTTTGGCAGATTTCATAAAGAAAATAGAAAATTTAAGCAATGAAAATGATTACCAACAACTAATCAAATGATTTTATTTATGCCCTTGTTATTTACAACAAGGGCATAAAATTTCGTTATTTAGAAATCATACCTCGACCAAGACTAATTGCCCATAGTGTATAAACTATATAACACTGTTGCTGGGGTTTGATTTTATCACTTTTCTAGTAATTATTTTATTGACTTGTTAAGAATATGTTAATATACTCACCTGTATTATGTAGCTCTTCTCTGAATAACGATTGATTCAGAGATATTTTTTATAGGAGGTTTATAATGGGCGCAACAGAAAAGTTGGCAAGATTTGTTATTGAAACACCTTCGGAAAAGATTAGTGATGAAGCCATAGAAAGAGCCACAGCTGGATTAATGGATGCTGTCGGAACTGCTCTTGTTGCTAATACTAACGAGATAGGTAGAATAATAACTGAATTTACTGAAGAAGTAGGAGGAACACCTGTTTCTCGTGTAATTGGTACAAATATTAAAACATCCTCTCCAAATGCAGCTTTAGCCAATGGCACACTTGGTCATGCTGATGACTATGACGACGTTGGTGGTTTCGGTCATCCTGCAGTAATTTTAATGCCTACGGTATTGGCCTTAGGAGAACAACTAGGTAAAACAGGACGTGAGATTTTAGATGCTTATGTTCTTGGATTTGATGTAGGGGCACGATTAGCCCAAGGTATCGGAGGAGACCATTATGAAAGAGGTTGGCATTCAACTGTAACTCTTGGCACTTTAGCATCCGCTGCTGCTGCTTCAAGACTAATGGGACTAACAGTAGATCAAACCCGCCATGCCTTAGGTATAGCAGCATCTCATGCTGCAGGTATGCAGGCAAATTTTGGAACTATGACAAAACCACTACATCCAGGTAATGGTGCAAGAAGTGGTATCACTGCTGCAACCTTAGCATCTAAAGGATATACCGCAAACCAAAATATTATTGAAGCACCTTTAGGATATGTAGCTGTATTTGGCGATAAACAAGCTAATATTAATGCAATGACACATCAGCTAGGTGATGCACAATGGCAAATAGTAAATCCTGGATTTAAAATAAAAGAATGGCCTTGTTGTTATGGTAATCATGGCGCTGTTCCTATGTTAATAGATTTAGTACACAAATATGAAATTCAACCTGAACAAGTTGAAAGTGTTGAATTCATAGGTGGTATGGGAGCTGCTGGATTCCTAAATAGACCTGATGCAGATACTTATTTTGGTGGAAAATTTAGTTTGCAATTCAATATTGCCGCCGCTGTTGTAGATGGTGCAATGTCATATGACACATTTACAGATGAAAAAGTAAACAGCCCTGAAATACGTGACATGATGTCTAGAGTAGAACTCAAAGATGATATCATGACTAAAGATTTACCAGATCGTATACACAGCCAACATAAAGATCAGACTGTAGTCATCAATATGAAAGATGGAAGAAGTGTTAGTGACACTATTGAAACAGCTGTTAATACACTAGTTGGTCATGAAATTGATGTTAAGTTTGAAGCAAATGCAAGTAAAGTTCTTCCTTCAGAGAAAGTTGAACGTGCCCTATCTCTTCTCAAAGATCTTAAAAATGTAAAAGATATAAGTGAAGTTTTAGACGCGGTTACCGTTTAATCACAAAGAAAGAATAAAAAAGAGGGGTTGATTACAACCCCTCTTTTTTTACAATAATAAGATGAATAATTTACCACTTTCAGGTATCAAAGTTGTCGAGATTGCACATATCGTTGCAGGGCCTACTGCTGGTCTAATCTTGGGAGATTTGGGAGCTGAAGTAATTAAAATTGAACCTCCAAATGCACTTGATACTAGTCGTATAGGATCAAGCAGAAATGGTAGCTTTTTCTTTGTAAATCGCAACAAAAGTAGTATTGTTATAGATCTTAAAAATCCCGAAGGGCTCGAAATTCTTTATAAGATATTAGAAAATACTGATGTACTAATTGAAAATATGGCTCCTGGAACCATGAATAGACTCGGAATAGGTTACAAACAATTAAGCAAAAAATTTTCCAAATTGATTTATCTCAGTGTAAAAGGATTTTTAAGTGGTCCATATAGTAATCAAACATCTCTTGATGAGCTTGCTCAAATGGGATCAGGTCTTGCATATATGACAGGAAGATCAGGAGATCC
>CAYOMB010000111.1:0-4361 GCA_964404955.1 uncultured Dehalococcoidia bacterium | reverse complement strand
TAAGAAATGGAAATATGATAGGTAGAAACCATTTTATAATGGAATCAATTATGGATAATAAAGAAGATGTCATAGCCCGAGAATTTATCGAACAATATTATAATTTTTACCATGAAATACCCTCTGAAATTATAGTACAAACTGAATTAGATACCGATAAGGAAATAACAAAAGAGTGGTTGAGATCCAAAAAAAATAAACCAGTCAAAATAACTGTACCTCATAGGGGTGATAAGAAAAAATTATTGCAACTTGCAATACAAAATGCAAAAGAACAGTACCACAATAAATTTATTGGAGAAAAAATCCAACTCGAACAAGCAAAAGATTCTCTGCTAGAAATAGAAGAATCACTAGGATTAAATAAAATACCTAAACGTATAGAGTGCTATGATATCTCAAATATTCAGGGTACAAACCCTGTTGGATCTATGATTGTATTCATTGATGGCAAACCTGATAAATCACATTACAGGAAATTTAAAATTGCTAATGTTAAGGGTATTAATGATTATGAAATGATGAAAGAGGTATTATCGAGACGATTAAGAAATTTAAAAGATACAAACAAGATTGATTGGAACAATAAACCTGATCTTATTATTATTGATGGAGGAAAAGGTCATCTAAATGCATCGCTACAAACTTTATTAGAACTTGGGCAATATCCTGACATAAATATTTGTAGCCTAGCAAAAAAGAAAGAAGAAATATTTATACCAGAACAATCAGAATCAATCATTTTGCCAAGAAATTCAAAAGCCTTGCATTTGTTTCAATACATGAGAGACGAAGCACATAGATTTGCAATTACTTTTCATCGTTCTTTAAGAAGTAAAAATTCAAACTTATCTATTTTAGATTCCATACCTGGAATAGGCCCTAAGAAAAAATATGCTCTTTTAGAAAAGTATCAAACAATTAAACAAATAGAAAATGATACTATAACAAACATTGCAAAACTTTATGGGTTTAATAATGAATTAGCAAAAAAAGTGAAAAATACTATCGATGAATGGAGAAAATCTCAACAAGAGATTGTAGGTAAATTAAAGCAACGATAATAACTCCCCTACTAAGAAAATACTCGTTGCATAAACTCAATATCTAATTCAGGGTAGACAGGAAAGCTATTTAATAAATTAGTTACAATATCACTTGCTTCAGTAGTTACAGATTTAGAAATAGTATAATTAGCTTTACTAAGGTTTCCTGCACTTTTCCCTGTTTTAATAGTATCTGGATTAGTATTTAATAAAACCTTTCCAAAAACATTTGCTATTTCTTTCATTTCATATTCACCCATACCGAGCGTAGTAATTGCAGGAGTACCTATTCGCAAGCCACTTGTATACCAAGCACCATTAGTATCAAAGGGTAATGAATTACGATTAATTGTTATTCCAACATCCCGTATAGATTTTTCTGCCTGTCTGCCGGTAAGTCCTAATTTAGAGACATCAATTAATAATAAATGATTGTCTGTACCCCCCGTTAATACTTCTAATCCATTATCAATACATGCTTGCGCAAAGACCTTAGCATTATCAACAATTGATTGCGTATAGTTTTGAAAATCTTCAGTATTAGCTTCTGCAAACGCTACAGCTTTAGCAGCCATTACATGAGGTAATGGCCCACCAATAACTAATGGGCATCCTTTATTTACAAAATCTTTATATTCATTTTTACAGAGAATCATACCTCCACGAGGCCCCCTTAGTGTTTTATGTGTTGTGGAAGTAACTATGTCTGCATATTCTACAGGGTTAAATTGATTTACTAATGTTTTGCCGGCAACCAATCCTGAAAAATGTGCCATATCAACCATTAAAACTGCCCCGACTTCATCTGCAATTTCCTTCATGATTTTAAAATCTACTAAACGGGAATATGCACTATATCCTGCCAATAATATCAAGGGTTTAAATTCTTTAGCTTGTTTACGTATAACTTCGTAATCTAATAATTTTGTATCCTGATCAACATCATAATTTTGTACTTGAAACATTCTAGAAGAAACATTGTGACGATAACCATGGCTCAAATGCCCACCAGAGTAATAATTCATAGCAAGTAATTTCTGATTGCCAAATAATTGTCGTAATTCGTTCCATTCAGAACTAGTAAGCGCTGTAATATCTTTTTTATCAAGTTTTTGTAAGTACGGTTCTTGAACTTTTGTACTGAGTATAGCCCAATAGGCAATCAAATTAGCATCAGCACCTGAATGTGGTTGAACATAGGCATGTTCTGCATTAAATAAGTCTGTAGCAAGATCAGCAGCTCTAGATTCAATAGTATCTACATTGTCACAACCTGCATAAAAACGATGAAACGGATAACCTTCAGCATATTTATCTGTAAATAAGTTAGCTTGAGCCATTTGAACGGAAATAGAGGAGAAGTTCTCACTAGCAATCATTTTGAGATTAGTTCTTTGATCAATTAGTTCTTGAATTATGGCTTTAGATATAGAGGGGTCAATAGAATGAACAAGTTGTAATGAGGCAAGATATGCTACAGAACTAAGGTTTGACATATCATTAATTTTGGCAAATTGTTCTTTAAACATTGAATTAATATTAGCAACCATATAATTTCTCCTATCGTCTTAATATTATACGATAAATAGGGGAAATATAATTGAATATATATATTAAAATTATTAATTCAGGTTACTTTGGTCGGGATGAAAACTAAAATCATCATTAGGCATTGTCAATTTAATGGCTTTTAATAGATTAATAGCAATATCGATATATTCTAAGGATAATGGAGCAGTTAGTTTAGCATCTCCGGCACGAAGGATTAAAGCATCAACGTCACCTAATTGAGGAAGGTCATTTGGGTCGACAATAGATGCAGGGATATTTATATTTGGGGTGGTGATAGAGACGTCTGTTTCAGTAAAGTTGACAGTATGGTTAGAAAGAGCTCTAGATGCATCATTAAGATGTTTTTGAATTAATGTAAATCGTTTAATAATCTCGGGTTTATCGGCTCGGGTTATTTCTTCTAAAGCAACTAATAAAGCTTTGTCATCTGGAGCTTCCCCTTCAAATCGGTCGTATAATGCAAATAGTAAGTCTACTCTTTTAAATGATTGAGATGTTGCTTGTAAACGTTCAGGTTCATTTGAAGGATTTATTATTCGTTGTGCCAGATCGGACACTCTTAATTCACCGCGACCTTCAACAAGTCCAAAATCACGCAGAGCAGCGATTTTAGCAAATAATGTACCGCTATTTTCTGCCATACCCAGTTCCCAGGCTAAGCCTTTAACACGAATAGATCCTTTAAATTTATTTAGTATACGTGCTGATATTTCTATTGCGTCACTAAATCGTATATCTGGATAAGAATAAGTACCAAGTTTTGCCATAACTAACCTCCATTTGCCTCCAAGTAATTGCTAAATATTCTGTTAAATCCTCTAATAAAAAAATTTAATTGTAGATAAATTATAAGAAATTTCGGAATCTACAAATTACTATTAAATTTACTATATAATCTACTATAACTCCTAAATATTGTCAATCTTTTGCTATTTCTTACTGAATTCTTACTACAATCTTACTACAACATTCCATAATATTCTTCTTTCCTACTGCATACCTACTGATTACTCCTGAATATTCTATGCAATATCTTAGAAACTGCTAGAAGCTTACTGCCATGTTTGAAATTACATGTTTTTTGTATATAATCTTAGGGATTATATGTTTAAGGGGGATATATGCGTATCTTGTACACTTTAACTACATGCCCTACTTGCATGCAGCTTAAGATAGACTTGAAAAAGAATGGTAAAGAATATGAAGAACGACAAGTAGACAAAAGTCAGGAATGGCTTAATGAGGCACTTACCTATGCAGATACAGTACCAATAATGATTGAATCAGAAACTGTTACTGTAGGTTTTAATGGCAGTATGGGTTGAGAAATTGAATGATAGTCGAGTTCGACTATATAAGACACCCTGCCATACACACTTTTATGAATATCAGAGAGGATATAATACCCAATGACTAATATAAATGCAGTAGTAACGATTGATAGATATAATTCAGGGTCTAACTACGATGAATATCTATCCAATATTAATGTTAATAAAGAAAGATTTGAAGAATTTTATCAGAACTTTGATTTGCCAAATGAAATTAAATCTATTTTTGTAAATGCAGAAAAAACTAAAGGTCCTTTAAAAATCTTAGTCATTGGAGAAGATTGGTGTCCAGATGTATATCGAGGTATGCCTGTAATGGCAAAAATTGCATCAGAATGCAATATTGAAATGAAGATATTTGCTCGTGATGAAAATTTAGATCTCTCAGATCTTTTTTTGAAAGATGGCCAAT
>CAYOMB010000110.1:0-4403 GCA_964404955.1 uncultured Dehalococcoidia bacterium | reverse complement strand
ACTGAATATTATGAAGAGCGCGATTATTTTCGCGCTCTTCTCTTTTGTTCAAGATCATAGGAGAATTTAAATGACTAAATCCTGGTCCTATCTAGTAGCCTTATCTGCTGGTCATATGGTTAAACATTTTTATCAGCAAGGTATTTTATTACTAATCCCTTTTGTTAAGGCTTCATTAGCATTAACAGATGTTCAAGTAGGATTATTAGGAACTTCGCGTACAATATTTTCATCGGCAATGAATATCCCTGCAGGGATTATGGCTGATGTTTGGAGAGATAAAATCTCTGTAATGCTCACTGCCAGCTTGCTATCCTTATCAATAGGATATTTCTTACTAGGAATAGCTCCGAACTTTACAGTTGTTTTCCTCGGTATAGCTATTACCGGAATGGGGACTTCTCTTTGGCATGCACCAGCATTTGGGTCACTTGCAGTGGTGTACCCTGATAGAAAAGCAACTGCAATGGCAGGCCATAGAATGGGTGGGTCTATAGGAGATACATTTGCTCCATTTATAATTGGTGCTATTCTCGGAGGTATTAGTCTTTCTTTTCTAAACACAGATGCTATAAATTGGGAATCATTATCTTTATTTATGAGTATTCCTGTGGCACTCTGTGCCATACTAGTTGCTATATTTTTTCGAAATAAATCCAGTATTGCTGGTGAGTCTTTAGCTATAAGAGAATATTTTGTAGCAGTAATTCCTTTATTGAAAAACAAAGCTGTTCTGAGTATGGTTTTATTGTCAGGAATACGAGGAATGTCACATAACTCATTATCTATTTTTCTTATGATCTATATGGTTGAAGATTTGGGATTTGGATCATTTAACGCAGGATTTCATTTATCTCTTTTAACCCTATTTGGCGTTATATCTGCACCTCTAATGGGTATTATTTCTGATAAGAAAGGAAGAAGGCCAATAATATTCTTTGCCATTGCCTCGACTGCTATATTAGTTTTTTTATTAATACCATTTGGTACAGGAATTATGCTTACCATTATATTAGCTCTCTTAGGAACTGTTTTATATACGGTAAATCCCATTATGTTGGCTACGGCTCTTGATTCTGCAAACAAGGGAACAGAAGGCTCTGCTACTTCTCTTATGTTCACAGGAGCTGCAATATTTTCTGCCTTTGGACCAGTGTTTGCTGGATATTTAAAACAAACCTATGGAAGTATGGATGCAGTCTTTTGGTTTGTAGGAATTATGATGACAATTACTGCAATTGCATCCCTCATAGTACCAATGAAGACAAATCAATAGTAATATAACTACATGAGCTTCATTCAAATAGATAACTATTCTTTTCATTATCACCATTACAATGGTGATGGTCCTGATCTGGTATTACTTCATGGATTAGCTTCTAATTTAAATATATGGAATTTAGTTGCACCAGTTTTGTCGCAATACTTTAATGTGTACACAGTTGACCAAAGAGGCCATGGTTTATCTTCTAAACCTGATACCGGTTATGACTTCAAATCTATAACCAACGATCTTATGTCTGTTTGTAAAAACCTAGATTTAAATAACCCAATAATTGTTGGTCATAGTTGGGGTGCTAATGTTGTTATTGAATCTCTTGCAAATGATAAGAGTAATTATTTTAGAGGTGGTGTATTAGTAGACGGTGGTGTGTTGAATATATTAAAAACGAATCGTTCTTCCTGGGCTGATATTGAAACACGTTTAGCTCCTCCAGTTTTAACTCATTTAACATTAGATGAATTATTACAAAGAGTTCGCGAAAATCGGAAGGAAGATTGGAATATAGCTTTTGAAGATGTTTTAACGAATTCATTTGATGTAGTAAACGGACTGATTGTACCAAGATTATCAAGAGAAAATCATATGAAAATTTTATATGAAATTTGGGATGAAAATATTCTACTTTCATTAGAATCAATTAATGTGCCTGTACTTATATTACCGGTATCATCCGATGATAGTGAATCTATTAGCCCCAATATGCATGGAGTAAGTAAAAGTGAAGCTGTCGAAATCGCAAGATCTAAATTGAAAAACTCGAAAGTAGAATGGTTAAAAAATTCTATTCATGATGTGCCTATTCAAAATCCAAACCTAGTGATTGATGCTATATTGAGTACGAAAGACACTCTTTTTACTTGATTTGATTTTTATCAATTTCTATTGGACAATATTAGTATACCATTTAAAAAATAGGCTTCTTCATATTTGACTAATTCTAATTTCAATCCGAATTATGGCTCGATCTTGTTTTTGGGTTCTGGTGAAACTGCATCCGCAGGACGTATATTACACGAACAGTTATTTCAAAAGCTTTCAAAGAAACAAGTTAACGTTGCAGTATTAGAAACCCCTGCTGGTTTTGAACCTAATTCTGAACAAGTTGCAGCAGAAGTTTCTGATTTTTTTACTGATAAACTTCAAAATTATCATCCTGATGTAAAAATTGTTCCTGCAAGAAGACGCGATGGTGATTTTAGTACCAATTCTGAAGAAATAATTAGTGATATTAAATCTGCGGACCACATATATTTAGGTGCTGGTAGCCCAACGTATTTAGTCAAACATTTGGAGAATACATTAGCCTTAGAAGCCCTTTATGACCAACATCAAAATGGTTCATCAATCTGTTTGACTAGTGCTTCCTCTATAGCTTTCGGGAAATGGACTCTTCCTGTCTATGAAATATTCAAAGTTGGTTTGGATTTATACTGGCAAAATGGATTAGATTTTTTTTCCAGATTTAATCTTGATTTATCTGTAATCCCTCATTGGAACAATAATGATGGTGGCAAAAAAATTGATACCAGTAGATGTTATTTAGGTAAAGAGAGAGTAGATACACTCTTAAAAATGCTCCCCGATGAATCTGTTGTTCTAGGTCTCGATGAACACACTGGTTTGCTTCTAGATTTTTTTAAGCAAACTGTCAACGTGGTTGGTAAAGGTTCTGTTCATCTCATTCAAGCTGGAAATGAAACAATTTATACCAATGGTGACGAGTTCCAATTTACAGACTTAGGAGATTTTATCATGCCTGACAATGAACTCTCTGTAGTAAATAATTTAATCTTGGAACCAATACCTCAAAATATAATTGATTTGGCTGAAATGCGATTAGTGTCAAGAAAAAACAAAGAATGGGATTATGCTGATAGATTAAGGAATGAAATCTTCGAACTCGGCTACCAAATAGACGATAATAATGATGGTTATAGCGTATTAAAATTATGAGATATATATATAAAATGTGGTATTTATTTAATGGTTTTTCATTTCTATGGGTATTGGCGTTAGCTATATTTTTCTTTGGGGTAATCTTTTATAAATATATACCTCGACCACAATTCGTTATCTTATGTACAGTATTAACTCTCAGTGTTTTTATTCTTTCACAATTTTTATATGCCTCGCGACAAACAGCAGGTATAAATTCGTATGAAAATGCTGTAGATGAGATACAAACCAAAGATTTCAACTTGGTTTTTTTGTATTCAAATTACTGAATTGGTTGCAAAACTGCAAAGCCGATCGTGGATCAGCTAGAGAAGGAATTAGAAAACCAAGTAAATGTAATAAGATTAGATGTTATGACTGAAGCTGGACGTGATTTCAGAGAAGAATTTTCTATTCGTGTTACACCTGGATTTGTTTTAGTTAATGATGAAAATAAAGAGTTATGGCAATTTATCGGAATCCCTAATTCGAAAACCTTTTTAGAACGAGTCAAAAAAACAATAAAGGATACAGATGCGTAAATTAAATTTCAATATTTCCTCATACAAATCGATAGTGAAAGCTTTTCTATTATTAACTTTGATGATAAGTATTCTTGGTTGCGGAGAAGCATCAGTTGTTGATACAACATTAGATGAATCTGACAATGTGGATGTATATCAAAAGAACGATATATCTGTGAAATCTATTCCTGAAGAGGTTACCACTAGCAATAATAATATAAACTCATTAGATTCTACTATTAAAGATAAAGAACCTATTACAACTGATCAATCAATATCATTAGAGCCTGATAACTCTGCAAAACAACTGGAAATCCAAGAAGTAGATATGGAAAATAACTTAAGTTTAGTTTTTCTTTATTCAGACTACTGAATAGGGTGCCAAAGAGCAAAACCGATCGTTGATCAGTTAGAAATTGAACTAGATCCTGATATAGATATTAAAAGGATTGATATTCTTACCGAATATGGTAAGGAATTTAGCAACGTTTACTCTATAAGTACACCTGGGTTTATTTTACTAGATGATTCAAATACTGAATTATTACGGTTCTCTGGGGTGCCCAATAAGTCACAATTTACTGAGCGTTTGAAGGAATATATCTAAATATATAATTAACTTGTTGGTATTTCCATTATTTCAATTCTACTACCATCAG
>CAYOMB010000109.1:2843-4418 GCA_964404955.1 uncultured Dehalococcoidia bacterium | reverse complement strand
CCATATTTATCCATAACATCGTCATAACTTAATTTTGGAAATGATCCAACAATAGTCCTATTATCGACAACATTTTCAATGATTTCAGTATAGAGATCTTTAATTAAAGTCATAACATCATCTTCATCAACAAAACTCATCTCAATATCTAATTGGGTATGTTCTAATTGTCGATCTCCTCGCAAATCTTCATCTCTGAAGCATCTTGCTATTTGAAAATACTTTTCAAAACCAGAAACCATAAGTAATTGTTTTAATTGTTGAGGAGATTGTGGAAGAGCATAAAAAGTACCTGGATTCATTCGACTGGGAACAACAAAATCTCTTGCCCCTTCAGGAGTACTCTTGATTAAAATAGGTGTTTCAATCTCCATAAATCCTTTTTGACTTAAAAATTCTCTTATGTACTTAACGACATTATGACGAAGAATTATATTTTGATGCATAGCAGATTTTCTTAAATCAAGATAACGATAACGAAGTCGAATCTGCTCATCAGTATTATCACTATCATCAGAAATTTCAAATGGAGGTGTCTTTGACTCATTCAAAACACGCAACTCTGAACAATGTACTTCACACATACCACTAGGAATTCTAGTGTTCTCAGTACCTGCAGGTCTAGGCAATACTTTTCCTTTGACAGATACAACCCATTCAGGGCGCAAACTTTGTGCATCTACATAACTTTTCTCTGATATTCCTTGATCAAAAACTACTTGGACAATACCTGAATTATCACGTAAATCTATAAACACTAATCCTCCGTGATCGCGTCTTTTATGAACCCATCCAGCAAGATTAATTGTTTCCCCTTCTTTATCTAATACGACATCACTACAATTAGTATCTTTAATCACGATACTCTCCAATAATCTATTATTTTAAATTAAACAGTACATGAAATTATAATTCAAATTACAACGTAGTTCCAATTATTTTCAATTTTAATCTATGATCTAAAACATTCAATAGACACTATATTGCGATCATTAATAAAAAATGCATATAATTATCGAACTAGAAATGTTAAATGAGAAGGTGTTTTATGAGTAATAAAAAAGTATTAATTGATAATAACCCAGGTAGAAATGCACAAACTTACGGCATAGCAAGAGAACTCGGTACCGAAGTAGAATTAATTCACGAACCATCTGTAGGAGTGGTTGGAAATAAAGGTGACTCTCAGTGTTATTTAGGCGTGCAACAAAAAGTTGAAAAAATTCACAAAACCCTCCTTCAAAAGATTGGTCTTGATAATGACGAAATTAAAATGAGATTAGTACAACCTGAATATACTATTGCAACGTCTGATGGTATGCGTAACGGAACAAGAGAAATGAGATATTCACTCATTGGTAGAGAAGTTACTCATGATTCTATATGTGAACACTTGAGTGCTACGGGATTAGAAGGGATTATTGCAGTAGTTGCTTGCGACAAACCACCTGTCGGAACTCTGGCAGGAATTTTAGAACATAACAGACCATCTATAATGATGTCTGATGGAACCATACGTCCTGGAATAGATTCAAAAACTAATGAAAAAATCGATATTATTTCTGGGTTCCAAGT
>CAYOMB010000109.1:0-2743 GCA_964404955.1 uncultured Dehalococcoidia bacterium | reverse complement strand
AGAGACTCAATTAGAAATGCAATGATTGTGGCTATGTCTGTAGGTGGATCAACAAATGTTTTATTACATGCACCAGAAATTGCGAGAGCAGCAGGATATACTAACTTTTTTGAACAAATCATGTCTGAAGAAGAATTTAATACACTTTCTCAGTATGTTGTTCCGGTTCTCATTGATGCGAGACCTTTTGGGCAATATTCGATGGTGGACATAGACGAAAAGGGTGGAGTGCAAGTAATTGTAAAAGAATTACTCGATGTTGGGCTACTAAATGGAGATACTTTAACCTGTACAGGTGAAACACTTGCAGAACAAGTTGCAAGATTGAATCCCCCAGCTCCAGACGGAAAGGTTATATATCCAGTAGAAACTCCATATAAAGAAACCGGAGGTTTAAGAATTCTAGGTGGAAACGTTTCAACTGATTTTACTGCGATTTTGAAACTTGCAGGTGTTGAAGGCGGTCTAGAAAACAATATATTCAATGGTAAAGCTAGAGTATTTGATGGTGAAAGACAATTATTAGATGCTCTAGAAAATAGCCCTGAAATATTTGAAGATCGTGATATGGTAATTGTAAGATATGAAGGTCCAAGCGGTGCTCCAGGAATGCCTGAAATGTTAGATTCAACCTCTCGAATTACGACTTTATGTAGACAAAAAGACATAGTTGTTGCCTTAATGACTGATGCAAGGTTTTCTGGTGGGTCTGTTGGTCTCGTTATAGGGCATGTTGGACCAGAAGCAGCGCTAGGAGGGCCAATAGCACTCATAAAAGATGGAGATAATATTGTTGTAGATCTTAATAATAATCAAATCAACTGTTTGGAATTATCTGATCCAAAAATTATGCAACAACGAAAAGATGCTTGGGAAAAAATCGTAGAATCTAATGGTGGAACCCATCCATCTATTGGAGACGCTAATACTAGACTACTAAACCGTATGAGGTTTTCATCAGTTTCAGCAAAATACGGGGCTGGTATGCATCCAAATAGAGAACTTTGGGTCAGTGAACCAAGATCACCTGAAAAGTCTACATTTACTCCTCGTAACAAATACCGCTAATGGAGAAAAATAACAATATTAATAGAATAACGAATCTCGACTTTATACGAGGAGTTGCTGTGTTAGGCATTCTGATCATGAATACAATAACATTTGTACTGCCTAAATCTGCTTATTATAACCCTTCCTCTGCAGGAACAGATAATATTCTTGATTGGATTTTTGTTACTCTAAGCCAAATATTTATTGCTGAAAAAATGATGGGGTTATTTTCCCTGCTATTTGGTGCAAGTATTGTATTATTTATAGAATCTCTAAAACGTCGTAATAGTAGTCATCCTCATATACTCAGTATTTGGAGAAATCTCATTTTATTTATAGTTGGTTCTATACACGCATCTATTTGGTTTGGTGATGTTTTAATACTCTATGCAATTTGTGCTCCAATTATTATTTTATTATATCGAATGAATAGATATTTCAATTTAATACTTGGGGTGTTCTTTATTAACCTTCCAGTAATATTTGCAATTATATTTCAACCAATTTTTGATACCCAAGGTAACTTAATTATGACTGGTTGGGTAAAAGATTTTGTCTTATCATCTCAATCTGAAGCTTCCAAAATTGGATTAGGTGAATTTTGGTTTGCCGATAAGACAACGACTGGAGAATTGTTTGGTAGTTATATTTTGATTGATGCTTTTGGAAGAGCTTTAGGAATGATGTTAATAGGAGTTTTCCTATATCGTTCAAATATCCTTCAAGGAAGCTATAGCAACTCTTTTTATACAAAAATGGCAATTGCTGGATTTGCAATCGGTATTCCATTAGCAACGTATTCACTGATCTGGGGAATTACAAAAGATTATAGTCCAAGTATTGCTCTTATTCACTCTAATCCTCATAGAATTGCCAATTTACCTTTAGTACTTGGGTACGTGGGACTTCTCACAATATTAAATACAAAATTGCCTCTTCAATTCCTTACGAGAATTAGGTCAGTTGGGAAAATGGCACTTACAAATTATTTAACCCAAACCTTAATAAGTACAGTAATTTTTACAATCATATTTTCTAATTTAATTCTTAGTCGATCAGAGTTAATACTATATGTAATAGTAATTTGGGCACTTCAAATTTACTGGTCAAAATACTGGTTAGACCACTTTCAATATGGTCCATTTGAATGGGTTTGGAGAAAATTAACATACATAAATACTAAGGGAAAAAATACTTAATTGCTGACCACTAATTCTGACCAGTGCCAGGACTCTGAATTACGTATATTAATTACACCGGGGTTGTAATTTTGTATTTTATTACTAATTAGTATTCCTACATGATCTGTTATTGGTTCAAAAAGCAAAGCTTGCTCGAGAACATATTTTTGAATATCGATTATATGTTTTTCTCTTTCAATATTTGATGTATTTTGTAATTCAATAAGTTGATCCAAATAATCTATTTGATGATTACTAATAGAATATTCACCCTTACTGTGTAACATTCCATATAAAAAAGTATTTGGGATATCAATCGGTATCTTAGGGCCGAGAGATATATCATATTTTTTTTCAATCCAAACTTTCTGATAATATTCTTTGGGATTTAATACTTGGTATCGAATTTGGAAACCAGCTTCGGTAAGAGTTTTGAGATATTTATCACCCAAATTGATATACTGATCACCATAGTCTCCAACATAAAAATCAATAGTATCATCTAGTCTCTC
>CAYOMB010000108.1:0-4431 GCA_964404955.1 uncultured Dehalococcoidia bacterium | reverse complement strand
CTTATGAATCGCTTACCCCTTCAATAGGAGAAGAAGTTTTAATACTAGGTAGTAGCTCTTACACTTCTTTAATGTTATTTGCTGGGATAGGTGCACTATTAGGATCAACAGCGGTAGTTACTTTAAAAACTCGAATTGGTGGTTATTTATTTTTCTTTTCTGCTTTTCTAAGTGGATTTGCTCCTATACTTTTTGCATTTTCAGATAGTATATATTTTATTTGGATTTCGTTAATGTTAATTGGCGCAAGCCAAGCCGCATTTATGACATTAACTCATGTGATAATCCAAGTTATTGTTCCTGATGAAATACGAGGAAGAGTTACAAGTATATATATTATGCATGTTGGTGGAATGATGGCTTTATTTAATTGGATTAATGGATATCTAGCTGATATTACTAATCCAAGAACTGTATTAATGTTTATGGGAATAGTATTCATACTAGCCATAATGATTTCATTAATTAGTAAAACTGCAAAAACATTATTTTCAATAGGTATCGAAGAAAATTCGAGTTTGAATATACAAGGCTCGTCTGCATGAGCACCAGACTTGCTGATGATATTAATAATAAACGTGCTTTTCACTTTGTAGAATTTAGAAAACTTTGGTATGCCGGTTGGATGTGGTATCAGGCAAGGATGATGGAAATAATAACTACAAGTTGGTTAATATTAGACATCACAGGCTCTCAATGGAATGTTGCAATAGTTGCACTGTTTCGTGCTTTACCAATGGGACTTTTGAGTTTAGTTTCAGGTGCTGTATCAGATAGGTTTAATAGAAAAACTATCATGCAAGTAGTACAAATAATGAACATTAGTTCTCTCATTCTGTTAATTGGATTGGTTTATTTCGAAATTAATAATCTAATAATAATTTCCATAGTAGTAATGGCTCTTGGAGTTGGCTGGTCTCTAGATTTTCCAGCTAGAAGATCTTCTACAGCAGATATAGTTGGTTCTAAAAATGTATCTAATGCTATGTTTGTTGATATGGCTGCTCTGACTGGTAGTAGTGTCTTGGGTCCATTATGGTCAGGGTTGTTAATAAACTGGAAAGGTGCAATTGCAGCTTATATTTTTATTTTATTATTAGTTGTAATTGGAACAATAATCTTGCAATTTATACGTATTCCGAATCCCGAAAAGAAAATTGAAAAATTCAAAGATTTATTTATTTCCACTAAAAACACAGCTATATACATGCTTAAGAACCGAATAACACGATTAGTTATTACTGTTACAATTATAGCTAATGTTTTATTCTTTCCATTTATACCAATGGTTCCAGTTTTTGCAGAAACTGTTTTGTTAGTTAATCCAGTTCTAATGGGGTTATTGGGTGCTTCATTCGGTTTAGGTAATGTTATAGGTTCTACATATCTTGGTACTTTTGGGAAATCCACGAAACCAATAAAGCTCTTTATTTTTGGTACCACTACAGGCTTTTTATTTTTATTAGCCTTTTCTGTATTAGAACTATATTGGGCTTGTTGGTTTTTATTATTTTTTGCAGGACTTGCTATGACAGGCTTTGGTTCAATGCAAAGTGCAATAACATTGATGACAGTTTCATCAAATATAAGAGGGAAAGCTTTGGGAGTTATAGGAGTTGCTATTGGTACGGCACCTATCGGTTTATTAATAACAGGTATTATTTCTGGAAGATTTGGTATTGAAGTTGCTATTACAATTAATTGCTCTGTAGCTCTTTGTATATTACTTTTCTCGCTGATTTTTTATCGAAAAGAACTTTTTCTTGAGGATTCTGAATTAATTTCAGATCAGAAATTAAATTAACCGCCACCAACGGGTTTCACAATTTCTAAAGAATCACCATTATCAAGCATGACAGAATCATAATCTTCTTTGGCTATAACTTCATGATTATACGCTACTGCTATAAATTGGGTGTTGATATTCTGTGAATCAAGAAATCCGATTAAGGATATAGGTTTCTCTAAATTTAATTCTTCGCCATTAACTCTAATACTAATCATAAAAATATCACTTATTATTTAATTTGCAATATTGTACCTTATTAATCAAGTTTTTAGCAGCTTGAAAGACATTACTATCGTTCATAATCTCTCCAATAACTGCTACCCCAAATGCACCGTTATCTATAACAGAATCTGCATTTGCAGAAGTAATACCACCAATTCCTAGTACGGGGATAGATACTTTTGATGTAATTTTATTAATAAGATCAACTCCAGAACCTGGAAATCCTGGATGACTATTTGAAGGAAAAATTGTGCCTGCTATTAAATAATCTACACCACTTTTTTCTGCATTTATTGCAGAATTTAAAGAATGTACTGATTTCCCAATATGCAGTCGATTCCCTATTTTAAATCTAACAGCTTCTGGTGACATTGAGGATTCACCAAGTTGTATAGCCTCAGCATTTACAGCTAGTGCAACTTCGATATTATTATTAATAATTAATTTTATAGATGGGAAAAGTATTCTAATTTTGTGAGCAAGTTCATAGAACTGTATGTTGGTTGCTGATTTAGAGCGTACTTGCAAAATATCTATTCCAGCTTCAATTGCCATATCAATTTTATTAAAAAAATTTCTCTCTGTTAAATGACTATCGTCAGTAACAAGACAAACTCCTTTTGTATCAAATAATAAGTTACTCATTATTTTCTAATTACTTACTGGATTACTCGTAGGACTACTAGGATTAGCATATTTACTCTGTGGTATTCTTCCTGCCAAATAGGCTTTTCTTCCAGCTTCAACTCCTAATTTAAATGCTTCACCCATTAGACCTGGATTGGAGGATTGAGCAATAGCGGTATTTACTAATACAGCATCTGCACCAAGTTCCATCGCCGTAGAGGCGTCTGAAGGTACTGCTAGTCCTGCGTCTACTACAACTGGTATAGAAGATTGTTCTATGATGATGGCAATTTCTTCTTTAGTATGAATTCCCTGACCAGAACCAATGGCTGATCCTAGAGGCATAACTGTTGCACAACCTATTTCTTCAAGTTGCTTAGCAAGTACGGGATCAGCATGGATGTAGGGTAAAACTTTGAATCCTTCTTTTACTAATATTTCAGCGGCTTTTAGTGTGCCAATAGGGTCGGGTAGTAAATATTTCGGATCAGGTATAACTTCTAGTTTTATCCAATCAGATAAATTCATAGCTTTTGATAATCTTGCTATAGTTATAGCATCCTCGGCAGTTTTTGAACCGGCAGTATTAGGGAGTATATTATATTTTGTCCAATCAAAATGATCTAAAATAGTTTTTTCATTAGGGTTATTTAAATCAAGACGGCCAATTGCAACAGTTATTATTTCTGTTCCAGAAGATTTTACTGAGCTGATTAGATCATCATTAGATCTGTGTCTTCCTGTACCAACCATTAATCTAGATGTAACTGATTTTCCACCTATATTTAATATATCATCCATCATTCATGTCCTATTCCTATTATTTTATAACCAAGAATTTTATAATACAATTCTTCGAAACAATGGCGTTTATAAGATATTTTAAATTTCATTCTCTTTTATAAGAATCATATTAGAAACTTATATTTGAGTGCTTGTTATATTATGCCTTTTTATCGTTTAATGTATAGACGTTTTGTTTCAATTAATTACTAAGGAGGTTGCTGTGAGTGACTTATCGGGAAAAGCTGCGATTGTTGGAGTAGCTGAATCAGATGCACTAGGAAGAGATTCTGGGAAATCATCGCTTCAACATCATGCAGAAGCATCATATAATGCTTTAGCAGATGCGGGATTAACAATGAAAGATGTTGATGCTATATATTGTGCAAATCCTTCGCCTTTAACAATTGCTGAATATTTTGGAATAACACCAAAACACACTGATGGAACATCTGTGGGAGGTTCTTCATTTGTTATTCATGTAGCGCATGCTTTAGAGGCAATTGCTGCCGGGAGAATTGATGTTGCATTGATCACGCATGGAGAATCAGGTCGATCGCAACGAAGCCGACCTGGTGCTGATTTGGGTGCCCCTGGCTCACAGTACGAATTACCTTTTGGTATTGCTGCTCCGCCTATGCAATATGCCATGGCATGTAATAGATACATGCATATCTATGGTGAAGACAAAACAAGACAGGCAATGGCTGAAATTGCTGTAGCAACACGTAAATGGGCTAATCTAAATGAGAAAGCATTTTTTTATGAAACACCAATGTCGTTTGATGAATATCATGATTCACGTTGGATTGTATATCCTTTTCATTTACCTGATTGCTGTTTAACAATTGATGGCGGTGGTGCATGCGTTGTTGTATCTCCAGAAGTTGCAAAAAGCTGTGCTAAAAAACCTGTTTGGGTAAATGGTGCTGCTGAAGCTCATGATCATGGTCTTATAAGCCAAATGCCTGATTTAACTAGAACAATTGCTTATCAGTCTGGACCAGAAG
>CAYOMB010000107.1:0-4434 GCA_964404955.1 uncultured Dehalococcoidia bacterium | reverse complement strand
CCAACGGCACCTTTTGTCCCATATCTTACCCGTGCAGCTTCTCCAATTATTTGATTGACAGCTGGCCATATAAAATCAGCAAATTCTATTTCGGCTATTGGTCGCAAGCCTTTAATTGCTGTACCAATTGCTATACCAGCAATAGCAGCTTCAGCTAAGGGTGTATCAATAACTCTTGATTCTCCAAATTCTTCGACAAAGCCTTGGGTTGCCAGAAAAACACCACCTCTTGCGCCAATATCTTCACCCATAATTATAACATTTTTGTCTCTAATCATTTCTTCGTGCATTGCTTCGTGTACAGCTTCAATAACAGATTTTATAGCCATAATTATCCTCTTTACTCCTCACTGTATACATGTTCATAAAAGTCATCAGGTTCTGGGAAAGGAGCTTCTTCAGCAAACTCAGTAGCTGCATTAACTTCTTTCTTGGCTTCATTTTGGAATTCTTTATCTTGTTCTTCAGATAAAATCCCATTTTTCATTAATTTTTCTTTAAGCAATTTTAGAGGATCATATTTTCTAGCTTCCTCCACTTCGGACATATCGCGATAACGAGTATCGTCGTCATCACTGGTATGTGGCATATAACGTTCAACTTTAGCCTCAATTAAAGTTGGGCCTTCTCCACTAAGACAACGGTCAACTGCTTCTTTCATTACCTTAAATACTTGTAATGGATCAGTGCCATCAACTGCAATTCCTGGCATACCATATCCCTCACCTCTTATCGCTATATCTTCAATAGCCATTTGTTTGGATATTGGAACTGAAATTGCATATTTATTATTTTCGCAGAAAAATATAATGGGCAATTTATGTATTGCAGCAAAGTTCATACCCTCGTGGACTTCGCCTTGACTAGCTCCTCCGTCTCCAAAGGTAGTTATCGTTACAGTTTGGTCATTTGTTATTTTACTCGCTAAAGCGTAGCCTACTGCATGAGTAACTTGGGTACTAACAACATTTGAAAAATTATAAAGACCTAAATCAGGAATTGCGCCCTGATTTCCAAATTGACGTGCTCCACTAAATGGCTCTCCTTCTTTTGCGAGAAATCCGCATAAAGTTTCTACTGGTTTAACTCCTGCTGAGATCACCATGGCTAGGTCACGATAATATGGATAATATGCTGCATTTGGAGCGGTACGTAACGCCCAAACTGCACCCATTTGAGCTGCTTCATGACCTTGGCAAGAAGCGACAATAGCAGCTTTCCCTTGTCTATTCATCATCCATATTCTTTCATCTAAGGTTCTGATCAATAGCATGTTTGAATAGATTTCTAATAAGTCTTCTTGGGTTAATCCCAGCTTGGAAAGTTCAGGAGCAGAATATAAATCTTCAGAAGATTTCTTTTTATTTCCACGAGTAGTTGCCATACTTTTTCTCCTTAATAGCTTGTTAAAAACAAGACTCAACTGGTTGCACTTATGAATTATACAATATGAAAAAACGTAATCACAAGTGCCGTATAGTAAATATATATAAAAAATATTAAAATATACTTTTATATACGTTGACTCATAATTATGGCAAAGATTAAATATAGTTTTTTTGTATTTTCATTAATTGCTCCATCACTAGCTGCCGTAATATATTTAAGTGCCACGGTGGCTACGATTAATATTGAAAATAGGACGAATCAAAACACATCGGAAACAATTAACG
Organism: uncultured Dehalococcoidia bacterium; assembly: GCA_964404955.1. GTDB lineage: Bacteria > Chloroflexota > Dehalococcoidia > Lucifugimonadales > UBA6952 > UBA6952. Next base: position 2,761 of record CAYOMB010000107.1, on the reverse strand, counting down.
AAGAGTTATGGGAATCAACTGCTCTATTATTATGCCCTTTGCACTAGGTTTGAAATGCTTAATAAATACACTAGATAAGGGTTCAAAGCTTTAGTTATGTCTACAATTTTAATGACACTTATAGTATATTAGATAATGTTAACTGCGTCTAAAATAAATTGGAACCAGCTATGAATATATATAATTCTTTTGATAAGAAATTAATCACTACCGTTTTTATTGGTTTGTTTTTCTTTCTCCTTTTTAATCACACTAACACTAGTAGCGTAGCTTATGCACAACCTAGTGGAGAAATAGTAAATTTTCCAGATCGTCAGTTTGAAATAGCAGTACGAGAACAAATTGGTAAACAGAGTGGTACAATCGATTCTTCGGAATTAATATTTATTGATGAATTACGAATAGAAAATAGAGGAATAAGAGACCTTACTGGTATTCAGTATTTCCCTAATTTAGACTATCTTGGTGCATACAATAATAATATTCAGGACTTATCACCATTAGCAGGACATCCAAGTTTGCGTAATGCAAATCTTGGAGATAACATAATTTCTGATCTTACCCCATTATCAACAATTCCTAATTTGGAATATTTATATCTTTGGAATAATAGAATTTCTGATCTTTCAACATTAGGAAATCAACCACGTTTACGTAGCTTATATCTTAGTAATAATATGATTAACGACCTTACACCTCTGGTGAATATGCCACGTCTCAGTGACCTAGGTATATCTAATAATCCAAGTATAAATAATGCTGAGATGTTGAAACCACTTACAAATTCTACGATAGAGTATCTTGATCTTAGTAATCTACGCATAAATTCTCTTGGGCCTCTAACTAATATGTTAAATCTGAAAAGACTCAATATTGGTAACACTCAAATTACCGATATTTCGGGAATTGATAAAATAACTGGTCTTGAGGACCTCACTATCCAAGGTTTGAGATTGCAAGATTATAGCCCAATTAAAAATCTCCCTTTTCTAGAAGAGTTGTCTGTTAGTGATACTAATTGGACAACAGAGAGTATAAATAACTTAGTGTCACCTGGTAGTTTTGAATTTTTAGAAAGTTTTACATGTTATAGCTGTAATTTAACTGACGTTTCTTTTGTAAAAAATATTCCTTTCCTAAGACGGCTAGAAATACATGACAACAAATTATCTGATATTTCTCCAATTTATGAATTACAGTATCTCAATTCATTCACAGCCGAAAGAAACCAGCTTCGTGACATTACAGGGTTGGCTGAAATGCTAAGTTTTGGAAATAATAGTTATATCCGTATATATGACAACCCATTAACAGCAGAATCTATTCAAGCTGCAAGAGATTTAGAAAATCGTGGAGTAAATATTGATTATCCTCAATTCGCTACACCTACTCCTACCCCTTTACCAACTCCTACACCAACCCCTCCTGCTAATGCAGTTCTATTTAATGATTACAATTTGGAAAAGGGTATCAGGAAAGTCATTGGTAAAGGACCAGAAGGATATTTATTGAAGGAAGATGTAGCTGAGATAACACGATTAGAATTAGAAGATCTTTCTATATATGATATTACTGGTATTGATCAACTACCAAATCTCACTAACTTAAGGCTTCCAAACAATAATATCACCGATATTTCTCCTCTAAAGAATGCTAAAAAATTAAAGAAATTAAAGTTGAATAACAATAATATACGAGACTTATCCCCATTATACGAACTGAAGTTAGAAAAGATTGATGTTTTTGGGAATAATATTTCAGACCTTAATTTGAATCCTGCAAATCTAAAACACATAATAGACCTAAATATTGGGAACAACAATTTTAATGATGCTAATCAATTATTCGAAATCCTAGGCCAACTAGAAAAGGTACAGAAACTAGGGCTCTTCAATATTGAGCCAATGGACAATCTTGGATGGATGTCTAATGGTGTTTTTAACACTGATTCTGGTGAAGAAGGTTTATGGAGACTTAATATTATGGGAACATCCATAACTGATATAACTGACTTATCAACACTATCAAATTTTACTGATGGTATATCAGTTCAAGGAGAAGAGCCAAGGTTCGGGTACAACAGTGAATGCTTGAGTGATCAATCCAAAGAAATTGCACAAAGTTTTAATATCGATACCAATGATATGCCTGATTCTAATAATTGTGGCTTTCATAACACAACTTCCAATAATCAAAACTTCAATAACAATCAAAACTTTAATAACAATTCTGGTTTCCAAACTTATAACGGAGGTAGCTTCTTCAGAGATCCTCAATTAGAACAAGCAATCATGCAAGAAGTTGGATTCTCATATAGTATGTTAAGCGATTTGAATGCCCTAGGCGGTATTAATGCAATTAACTTATCCAACAGAAATATTTCAGACCTTGAAGGTATTCAAACTTTGATAAATTTGAGAGAAGTAGATTTATCTAACAATAATATAGAAAACATATGGTGGTTGGATGAATTATACAATCTCGAAATCATAAATATATCTAGCAATCCTATATACGATATCGGAATGTTACGTAATTTCCCTCAGTTACGATGGTTAGATATGAGTAGAATTAATAACAATAATATATGGGACCTAACTGGAGGTGGGCTAGGTGGCAGCCTTGAAACATTAATCGTAGCCCAATCTGGAATAGACGATAGTCACATGGATGCATTACAGAATTTATACAATTTACGCGAATTTATTGCCCCAGAAAACAATATATCTCGGGTTGATTCACTTCGTGGATTAAACAATTT
>CAYOMB010000106.1:0-4631 GCA_964404955.1 uncultured Dehalococcoidia bacterium | reverse complement strand
TTTTCAGGATCACTTATGGGTGATAGGGTTATGCTTATCGCAGAAATGAAGAAAGCATCTCCTTCGAAAGGAATAATATCAGAAGATTATGATCCAAAACAATTAGCCATAGAATATTCCGAATCTAATGTTGCTGCTATATCGATTTTGACAGACAAAGATTTTTTTCAAGGGGACATCTCACATCTTGCTGAGGTAAGCTCTCTTTTGACAACAACAAGTATACCGATATTTCGAAAAGATTTTATTATTGACGAATATCAGATTTATGAATCTAGGAAACATGGTGCAGATTCTTTATTACTAATGGTATCTGCCTTAGAACCATCTCGGTTGAAAGAATTAATTGAATTATGTAATACCTTATGGATTCAACCCTTAGTTGAAACCCATAATAAGGAAGAACTACAAATAGCTATAGACTCAGGTGCCGATATCATTGGTATAAATCATAGAAACCTACATGACTTTTCAATGGATATGAATTTAGTTGAAAAATTAATGCCATTAATCCCAAATGGTAAAATTGTAGTGGCGGAAAGTGGTATCGATTCTTATGAAGATGTACGTAGGATGAAAAATCTAGGTGTCAACGCGGTTTTGGTTGGAGAATCTATTATGCGTTCAGAAAATATAGGTCTGAAAATAAGAGAATTGATGGGAATTCATGAAAGTTAAAATTTGTGGAGTAAGAGATATAGAATCTGCATTAGTCTGTGAAAGATCTTCAGCTGATTTCATTGGTTTGAATTTCGTTCCAAATGTCGACAGAAAAGTGGACATTTTATCTGCAGTTAATATTTCAAATTCAGTTTCAAATATTAAAAAAGTTGGAATATTTGCAGATCAATCCATAGAGGATGTTTTAGAAATAATTAATAAATGTCAGCTAGATTATGTTCAACTTAGTGGTAATGAAAATTTAGATTATTGCAACCAAATAGGGTTGCCAGTTATAAAATCACTTAAAATTGAACAAGATTCAGATATTACCTTAATCAGAAAAACATTATTCCCGATAATAAATAATATAACCAATAATAATATAATCCCACTTATAGAATCTTCTATACCAGGATTTTATGGAGGCACTGGTACTCAAGTATCTCTAGATATTGCCAAAGAAATCGCTGCAAATTTTGATATCATTCTAGCTGGTGGATTAACTCCATTAAATGTCAAAAGTATGATAGATTATATTAAACCATGGGGCGTCGATGTGGCGAGCGGAGTTGAATCTGAAAAATTACAAAGTTCAGATAAAATCATAGAATTTATATCAAACGCAAAGAGTGGTACTAATGAATAAGGAATCTAAAGTATTATGGCCAAATGATAAAGGTAGATTTGGGGATTTTGGTGGTAGATATGTCCCTGAAACACTTATTCCTGCATTGGATGAATTATTAGAGTCATACGAAAATATAAAAAACGATCCGGATTTTATTAATGAATTCTCTAGTTTATTAGAATATTTTGTTGGGCGACCTACCCCATTATACTATGCCGAAAATCTTACTAAACATTTTAATGGTCCCAAAATATATCTTAAAAGAGAAGATTTATCCCATACTGGTGCACATAAAATTAATAATGCAATAGGTCAAGCTCTCTTAGCTAAAAAAATGGGTAAAACACGTATAATTGCTGAGACTGGAGCTGGCCAGCATGGAGTTGCAACTGCTACTGTTTGTGCTAAATTAGGCTTGGAATGCCATGTTTACATGGGTGAAATAGATATTGAAAGACAAAATCCAAATGTTCGCAGGATGGAATTATTAGGGTCAAATATTATCTCTGTAAATAGTGGTACCAAAACACTAAAGGATGCTATAAATGAAGCAATAAGAGATTGGGTTAGCAACGTTGATACTACTCATTATCTTATTGGTAGTGCCATTGGACCTCATCCATATCCTGTAATCGTTCGTGATTTTCAGTCCGTCATTGGAGCCGAAGTGAGAGAGCAAAGTCTTAATCAATTAGGAACATTACCAAATGCAGTAATAGCATGTGTTGGAGGGGGTAGTAATGCAATTGGCATATTTTACCCCTTTATTAACGATTTAGATGTTAAATTGATTGGTGTTGAGGCAGGTGGCAAAGGTGAAAATACTAATGCCACAGCTGCAACTTTGGTAAAAGGTAAACCTGGTGTTCTTCATGGCACTTATACATATTTATTGCAAGATAATTATGGTCAAATTCAAGAAACTCATAGTGTTTCTGCTGGGTTAGATTATCCGGGAGTAGGGCCTGAACATGCATACTTGAAAGATACAGAAAGAGCGACATACGTTTCAGCGGATGATGAAATGGCTATTAAGGGTTTTAAACTACTTTGTTCAACTGAAGGTATTATTCCAGCATTAGAACCCGCACATGTTATTGGATATTTACCTCAACTAATAAAGAACTTTTCTTCAGAAGATAATATTGTTATAGGGTTAAGCGGTAGAGGAGATAAAGATTTAGATACTGTTTTATCTTTATAAAGACATACCCTTATTAAATCTTCCATAGCTTGTAAAACATTACAATTGGTTCAATATATTAATTATTTTTTCAATTTTACCTCGACCTTAGGAATGAGTCTTATTCTCAATTATAATTGACATTTATAATGAAGATTGGTAATTAATGGACAATGCTTATCAAAATTCTTAAGGAGGGTATATGTCTAGTAATGTAACAGTGGGTCAAGTAGAAGTTACTCGATACATTCAGTCTACAGTTAAATTTAACTCAGGAAATACTACAATTTGGGTAGATCCATTTGGTTTAAATGATGATCTTATAGGTAGTGATAAAGCCGATATTATTCTCTTAACACATGAACATGGAGATCATTTTAATTTAGATGCCATTAATGCTGTTTCTAAAGAAGGTACTATACTGGTATGCAACAATAGCGGAATTGAACAAAAAATTAAAGGTAATGTTAGTAGCGAAATAGTTGTTATGAAAGAAGGAGATAAAAATACTGTCTCAGGAATAACCCTTGAAGGTGTTGCTGGGTACAATGATTTTCATCCACGAAATAACGGTCACGATAGTTTCAACATAGGATTTATATTTGAATTTGGTGGAGCTAGAATTTTAAATTCTGGTGATACAGATTTAATTGAAGAATTTTCTGCAATGTCACCTCTAGATTTAGCATTATTACCGATTGGTAATGCTGGTTATACTATGGATGAAATAGATGCAGCTAAAGCAGTTAATGAAATGCTTAAACCAGGTACAGTTATTCCTGTTCATTATGGTTTTGCTACTGGGGGCGATCCTGAAAAATTCAAGTCACTAATTAATTCTGGAATAAATGTAGAAATACTCGATCCATTAAATCCAATGAAGGCAGGATAATTAAAATAAAAAGAGCCATAAATCTATGGCTCTTTTTATTAATCTTTTATTGGAAGTTCAACAGTGGCTGTGCCAGGTGTAGTTCTATCACCTTTACTATTTTCTAGCCATATATCACAATCTAAAAGATGATGATCTCCGTCCTGATATTTTTTTGTAACAATACCTTTACAAATCAAATCTTCATTTGGTACATCCATGGCTCTGTATTGGCAACTAAGTTTCCTTAACATACCTGTTTCTCCAATCCAATCAGTCATTAATTGACCTAACCAGGCATTTTTTAAAGCACCGTGTATGATAATTCCAGGAAGATTGTTATTTTTTGCAAACTCTACATCATAATGAATTTGATAAAAATCACCAGATGCACCTGCATACTTTACTAACAATTGACTACTAGCATTTTTAGGTAGAGGTGTTACTTCTGAAGCTTCTTCAACATCGTCCCAATATAACGTTTCTTTGGACATAATAAATCTCCTTGTTCTATTAGTAGCTAATACCATTTGTTTTTTGAGTGGCTACAATTTGGCCTAATTGATTTTCGTATCTTGTTTCTCTTGTAATAATTATCATTTTGCCTAATCGACCTTCTCTTTCAACTACATCTGCTAACTTTATCGTAACAGTTATTCTGTCTCCAGGACGTATAGGTTCAAAAAATTCCCAATCACTACCAGCATCTAAATTTCTCGTAAATGGACTTTCTGCACTTTCGGGTAGTGATCCAGGTCGTAATGCACGATAGAAAGTAGGAGGAGCAATAATACCACCATATCTTGAATTTCTTGCTTTTATTTCATCACTGAACAATGGGTTTTCATCACCAATTGCTTCAGCAAATCTAGCTATGTGCCCTTTTTCTATTTCATAAGTTATTGGATCAGATTCTACACCAATTGCCTTAAGTAATGATTCAGGAATTATAGTATTTTCTTCTGGCATAATTCTTTCCTTAGAATTCTTTAAGTAAAAGTAGTACCAGTCTATAACGAGTCTTGGTCGAAATCAACGACTTCACTGCCGTGTTTTTCAATTGTTTGCATTATAGTTGCCCTATTATTTGTCCAGTTATTTTTTTCTAATTCCATATACATAAAGTCATATCCATATTTTCTTACCGTCTCTATTGTAGTAAATCCACATCTTTGGAAAGATTTTTGGGCTCTTGTATTCCACACTAGAGTATGAAGGTATATTTTATACATACCTCTGTATGTAAACATATGGTCTAATAATCCGACCATACTATCAAATCCATA
>CAYOMB010000105.1:0-4634 GCA_964404955.1 uncultured Dehalococcoidia bacterium | reverse complement strand
GCCATTTTTCATTTTAAGTTGTGGAAAAATTTTACCTCTATTTTTATCTTTATTACTTCCAAGACCAATTCCTAACTTAGGCTTTATTGATTGCATACTTTTAGTGCCATCTGGTCCAGAAGAAATATTGTCAGTGATATTCTCTGAACCTACTGCGTTCACGAATTCTCCCATTCGCATTGTTGTCTCAATATATTCTTTTGCATTTGAAAATCTTTCTGTTTGATAAGTATCTAAAAATTTCCCATCATGTTTGTTTTTAATACATAAACTAATTTTCCAAGCTAAATTTGATGCGTCTCTTATACCCGCACACATTCCTTGGCCCATAAACGGTGGCATAAGGTGCGCGGCATCTCCAGCAATAAAAATTCTACCCTTTCTCCACTTTCTTGCTATTGCTGATTGAAAAGTATAAATTGCTTTTCTTTCTAAGTAAGCTTCTTTTGGGCTAAGCCAAGGTTTAAGGAAATTCCAAATATATTTATCAGATAATATTTCTTTTTCATTTTCATTGTTCTGGATAGCAAACTCCCATCGTCTTCTTTTACCAACATTTCTGCAATATGTGGCTGGTCTTTCAGAGTTTGAGTATTGAATTGTTCTATCTGGTAATTTATTTTTATTTTTCTTTAAAATCAGATCTACAACAGCCCATTTTTGTGTAAAACCTAAGTTATCTAAAACTGAACCCATCTGTGCTCTGGTAGTAGAACGTGCACCATCACATCCAATCACATATTTTGATGAGGCTTTATGTATTTTATTTTTACTTTTAAAAAACAAATCAACAGAATTTTTATTATTTTTGATTTTGGTTACTTCAGTATTTTGCATCAGTTTAACTTTCTTAAAAGTTTTTAAACGATTTCGAAGATTTTTCTCTAAGTCAGGTTGATGAAATCTGTAGCTAGGATACCATCCATTTTCAGTTATTGACTTTGGACGTGGCCAATCAAGCAATACTTTACCATTAGAATTCACAAATTTAGTACCTTTATTAATTATGGTGTTTTTTAAAAACTTTTTAGTAATACCAATTGTTTGAAAAACTCTCATGATTTCATCATCAAAGTGAACTGCTCTAGGTAAAGCATATAAATTTTTTTCTCTTTCTAAGATTAAAATTGAAAAACCATTTAATGCTAATAAATTTGCTAAAGTACCACCGGTTGGTCCTAAACCTACAATTATAACATCGTATTGTTTCATTTTTTGAATTAAATAATTTTATTTTTTATTGTTAATTTTTGAATAAAGCCATGGACAATCTACTAATAATGGTGCCTGTTTTCCTTTGGCAGCAGTATCTAAACGTTTGTTTCTAAACTTCATTCTCTCATCATCAGGTAAATAAAGTCTTTCATGTCCCCAAAAACTTGGTCCTTCAAATGTTTCATGTGATTTCCATGAACTTGGGTCTATTATTCTTCCTCCCCATCCGTTCTCAACAAAAAATCCTGAAGGAGTAATAGAATAAAATGATGTCATGTAATCATTGGTGTGACGACCCATGGTATATGCTATTGCATTATCTTTGTACTGAACTAAATCATAACCCTGACCCACATCGTCGAGACTATTATATTCAACCATAAAATGGTGAAACCCAACCTTTCCTGAACCAAATAATGCTAAACTATGGTGACGACCGTTAATATGAAAAAAACATAATGAGATCGGTGTATTGCTATAATCACTAATTTTAAAACCAAGTATGTCTCTATAAAATGGTACAACTTTATTAAAATCTTTTACATGTAAAACTACATGACCCATACCCAATGCTCCAGTTTTAAATCCAGAGATTGGTCTTGATGGTTTAAATGGCTCAGTGTCTTTCATTGGATTATAAACCATTTCGACTCTGTTACCTTGTGGATCGTTAAAATGAATTAATTCTTGAACAAATCTTTTATCTGAATAAGAAGAATTACCTAAAGTAACTTTTATATTTTTAGACTCTAACTTAGCTGCATAAGTTTGGAGATCTTCTTTTTTATCAACTTCAAAGCCAACAAAAGCTAAACTATCTCCGGTATCACCAGTAATAGCCAATCTTTGTTTATGATCATCCATTCTAAAAGATAAAGACCCCTTGCCTCTATCAATTCTTTGCATACCTAAACATTTTTCAGAATAGTCTGACCAATCCTCAAGTTTATCTGAGTTAACACCTATATAACTTAATGCCGAAACTGCCATGTTATTATTATACTAGAAATTGTTTGAGCCCGCTATAGATAACGCGGGCTCATTAGATTTTTTATTATTAGCCGTCTATTTTCTTAATGATTTGTCTGGCTCTTTTTAGCACACCAGCACCATCAAGACCTTTGCCTTTCATTTCTGTTAACCAATCTTTTTCGATAGGTTTAAGTATTTTTTTATACTTAGCAATAACAGCTGGAGAGGCTACTGCAATCTCATGTCCTGGAGTATTTGCAACAACTTCTTTCATTTTTTCATTTTGTCTATCAATTAAGTTTGAAGCCCAACCACTAAAAGCATGACCACTGAACTTATCAATACATTTTTTCTGTACTGAGTCTAAGCTTTTGTATTTGTCTTTATTCATTATCAAACCAAAAGTAGCATTCGTAATATTAACTTCTGTATGATATTTTGTTACTTCAAATAATTTAAATGAACCTACAGCTGTGTAAGGAAAAGGTGTTCCGTCTAAAACACCTTTGTTAAGAGCTTCGTATGTACCAGGAGCTGGTACTTTTACTCCAGTAGCACCTAAGGTCTTAAGAATTGTTCCTGCAATTTTACTAGGAACTCTCATTTTTTTACCTTTAAAGTCAGCTGGATCCATAACTTTAGTATTCTTCATATGAATTTGGTAACCAGGATTTGAGTGTAATCCAATTAAATGAATTCCAGACATTTCCTTATCAAGATAACCTTCATCATAAAGAGTGTTTAAAGCTGTTGAACCTGCAGCAGATGTTCTTGTTAAGAATGGTAATTCTATAACCGAACTTAAAGGAAACTGACCTCCAATGTAACCTAGAACAGTCCACGAAATATCAGCAACACCTTTTGTAACAATGTCGTATTGCTTAGGTGGGCTACCTAAAACTCCACCAGCATACATTTTTACGTTTAGTTTACCATTTGCACACTTATTAACATTTTCAGCCCATCCTCCTAGAATTTTACTAGCGATGAAAGCTTTTGGTGGTTCGAAAGTTGCCAATTTAAGTTCAGTAGCAGAAGCCGAACTGATTAAACTTAAAGAGAAAACTCCAAACAAAAAACCAATTAGTTTTTTCTTAATCATTTTTTCCCCCAAATAAATTAATTTAACTTTTAAGCTTAGCGTTAATTTTAGATTTTTTCATCCTTAATTATGTTCGAAAGTATACCAATTTCTGATATCTCTACCTCGACTTTGTCACCTTCTTTCATAAAAATTGGTGGTTTTCTCTTGAAACCTACGCCACCAGGAGTGCCTGTAACTAATACATCCCCTGCCCGCCAAGGAATAGCTTTTGAAACATAAGAAATTAAACTTGGAATATCAAAAATAAGTTGGCTTAGTTTAGCACTTTGCATGACATTGCCATTTAGACGTGTCTGAATTGATAACTTTGTATAATCAGGAATATTTTCAGCTAAAACCATATGAGGTCCGAAACTTCCAGTTCTTTCAAAATTTTTTCCCATTCCAAATTGTCTGGTATGCTGTTGCCACTCTCTAACGGTACACTCATTATAACATGAGTAACCAATTATATGTTTAAGAGCATCTTTTGGTTGGATATGTTTTCCAGCATCACCCATTATGACTGCCATTTCACATTCGTAATCTAAACTTTCTGATACCTTCGGTCTTTGAATTGGTTGTTTGTGTGCTGTTTGACTTTCAGGAACTCTAAGAAAAATTACAGGATTTTGTTCCACAGTTCTACCTGTTTCTTTAACATGCTCGCTATAATTAAGCCCAACGCAAACAATTTTACCAGGATTTGGAATTACTGGTAAGTAATCTATTTCATCAACGTTAATTTTTCCTGGATTTTTTTTTGAAAATTCTTTGGCTTCATTTATTGAATTATTAATTATAAGCTCTTTTAAAGTTTGTGCTCCTTTAATTTTCCCTGTTAAATCTGTAATATTTTTTCCATCAGAAACACCAAACTTAGGTTGGCCTTTTAGTAAAAAAGAAACAAATTTCATAAATTATTTTATATGCCTTTATCTATTAAACTCTGTTAGGCTACAATATTCTTATGCAAATTAAAATAAATAAAATATTTGACCATGCAGCTATTGCATCTGGACTAATTTTATTTTCATTAGCAATACTTACTTTTTGTGATGTATTTGGTAGACGTTTTCTTAATTCCCCTGTTGCAGGTACTATTGAAATTGTTGAATTTGGTATTGCATTAGTTGCCTTTCTCGCAATGCCTAGAGCCTTTTTTTTAAATGCACATGTATCTGCTGACTTTATAAAAAATGTAGCCATTTCAAAATTACAAACTTTTATTACAATTTTTAGATTTATTTTGATGTTAATTATTATGTCTTTTGTTGCATACGGTACTACAAAAGAAGCATTCGCCTTTTTAGCAAACAAAAGAGTTACAATTGATCTTGAACTAAGTTTTTATCTATTTTAT
>CAYOMB010000104.1:0-4636 GCA_964404955.1 uncultured Dehalococcoidia bacterium | reverse complement strand
GTTCTTTCAGCATATTGAAGAATATTTTTCTTGTTTGATAGTCAAGGTTGCTTAGGGATTCATCCAATAATAGAAAACTTTTTTCTTGAGCCATACAAAATGCTAACCAAACTCTTTGTTTTTCTCCTGATGATAGGTTAGTAAATAGTGTATTTGAAAATTGTTTAACATCACATTTAAGTAAACAATCATCTACTTTCATAATGTCGATTTTAGAAGGTTCCCAATTGAATATATTTTCTGCCTTAAATCTTGAAAGATTTACTAGCTCTTTAACTGTTACATGTAAAGGATCCTGCAATCCAGCTGGTAAGTAACTTATATTTTTTTCTATATCGATCGAGTTATTTTCATGGTCGCAATCTAAATAGATTTCTCCACTGAGATGAGTTAATTCTTTTGAAATCGTTTTTAATATAGTGCTTTTACCGCTACCATTTGGTCCTATTATGCAAGTAAATCCACCTGTTGTAATGTCCAAATTAATCGAATTGAATAATACAGTTTTATTATATCCAAATGAGGCATTATTAATACAGAGTTTCATAAATGCCTCCAAGCTAAATATATCATCATAGGAGCTCCAATTATTGTGATTATTAAGCCCACTGGAACTTCATATGGCATAAATATTAAGCGGGATATTTGGTCGGAATATATCATAATTAATGATCCAAAAGGGATAGAATAAAATAAAATCGTTTTTACATTATTCCCTACAATAATCCTTGTTATATGAGGTGTTATCAAACCGAGTAAACCGATACTACCTACGATATTGACAGATGCTCCACTGAGAATAGCTGCTGCACTAATAGCAAAAAATCGAGTCTGCTTTGGATTTACGCCTAAGGTTTTTGCTAAAGTATCTCCTAGAACTAAGACATGCAATCTGTTGCTTATAATGACGGAAATAACTACTCCTAATATAAAAAATGGTATTACTGGAGTAAAATTATCCCAAGTTAAATTTGCAGTACTACCGCCGATAACTCCTAGAGCTTGTTGAGTAAACACTCTAGAATAGGCCATAATTCCAGTAGAAATAGCAATACTCATAGCACCTATTGAAAATCCTATTAATGCAAGAGTAGCAGGTTTAACTGTATCCCGTGAAGAACAATAATATATAATACCTGAACCTAAAATTGACGCTATAACGGCAATGCTCATTTCTTGCCATATTTGAACAGTTAATATTCCTGATACAGCTAATGCGTTAATAATTAGAGCTCCTCCAGTAATTCCAAATAATTGAGGATCTCCGAGGGGATTACGTGTAGTAATTTGTAAAAGAGCACCTGATAATGCAAATGCAGCACCTACGAATAACGCTATCACAATTCTGGGCATCCTTATATCCCAAATGATCATCGCATGACCAGAATTGGTTTTAGTTGTTATTGTGTTAATAAAATCTTGGATTGTTAAATTTGAAGAGCCAAATAATAAACCAATAGCAAAACCTACTGAAATTAGTATAAGTACTGTTATTAACGTATAGCTATTTCTCATTTAAAATAGATTCAATTAATTCTGCGGCTTCGGCCATTCTTGGACCAGGTGCTTGCATGAATAATATAGGATCAAGTTCTGCAACATTTCCAGTAGTGACTGCAGTTAATCTATTAAATCCAGGTATCATAGGTAACATGGTTGATAATTTTGGTGCAGGTTCAGGAGCAGGAGATATTGTAAAAATAAATCCAGGATTACTTGTTGCAGCTTTTTCTGCTGTCCATAAAGTATAGCCAGGATAAGGACCCATATCTTCCATACCTTCAGCACCATTAGTTAGGTTAAATAAATTTGCCACAGCACCAGCATATGATTCAGGTTTTGCAGCATAAACATTTCTGTCAGCATCAGAAATTAATATCAAAATCTCTTCGGTATAATTTACAGAAGTTTTAAGTGAATCAATTTTTTTATTTATTTCAGATACAGCTTTTTCGGAATTTTCTTCTAAGGCCAATGCAGAACCAAGTATATTCATACTTTCAGTAACATCAATTAATGACTCTGCTCGAACAGCTATAGTAGGTATTCCAAGTTTTTGAAATTCACCTATAAATCGAGCTTGTGTTAGTGCTTCCATAACAACTAAATCTGGGCTTTGTTCTACAATAAGTTCTATGTTTGGAGAATATGCGCTTCCAATTGATGGAAGGTTCATAACATTTTGAGGGTAAACAGAAGCTCGGTCTCTTGCAATAACTTCACCACCAATTTTATAAATCATTTCTGTTGCAGTTGGACTAATACTAACAATTTTTTCAGGTTTATTTGAAATATCGATAATTTGATTTAGTTTATCAATGATTGTTACAGGGTAATTTGTATTTGTTTCTATATTGTTCGTAACAGATGATTCATTTGTAGTTTCGGTAGGTTCTGGCATAGGTGTTGCTGTAGGTTCTGGCATAGGTGTTGCTGTAGGTTCTTGAGTAATCATATTTTCGTTTTGGTCACTCATTGTAGTAGGGTTTTGTTCTTTTTCTTCCCCACAGCCAATTATCATAAGACCAATAATCAGAGGGATAAGTATTCGTAAATTCAAAGTAATCTCCTTGCAAACTAATAATATTGTGAATTATCACACAATATTATTAGTATACACTGATTATTAGAATTAGTATATTCTAATAATCTATGGGGAATATAGAAACTTTCTATAACTGTTTGTTTTTCAGTTCTATTAGTTTATTAACTGATTCTATAGGTGGCCCAAGAGCTCCTGGTAACTTTTCAGTCTTAGTTTTGATTCCATGATAATCACTTCCACCACAGGGGATTAATTGGTATTTGCATGCAATATTTTTCAAATTATTAATAGTATTTTTGTCATAATTAGCATAATAAACTTCCATACCTTTCAATCCAAATTCAATTAAACTAGGTAGAAGATTATCAAGATTCTTAATATAACCAGGATGCGCTAGCACAGGTATTCCATCATATTGTTGTATAGTACTTATCGCTTCAAATGCATTCAGCCTAAATCTTTCAATGTAGGCTACTCCATTTCTTCCGATATATTTTTCGAAAGCTTCCTGAAAGGTTTTGATTGATTTCGTTTCTAACATTGCTTTTGCTATGTGAGGCCTTCCAATAGCACCATGCCCTGCAAGTTCTTGTACACGTTTCCATTGAATATCAATACCAATGCCATTAAGCTTTTCAACAATCATTTTTGCACGTTCAACACGACTATTTCTACATTCAGCAAGTAATTTTTGTAATTCTTTATTTTGATAATCAATAAAATACCCAAGAATATGTATTTCACCGTCATCAGTATCGGTATTAAGTTCTATTCCAGGTATTATTGTTAAATTACTGTCTGATGCAGCAAGAATTGCTTCATCAATTGCATCTGTACAATCATGATCTGTGATAGAAATAACATTAAGATTATTTTTTAGGGCTAGTTGTATTAATTTATCAGGTGTCAGATTACCATCAGAAAAAGTAGTATGGAGGTGTAGATCTACATTCACCATAGGTAAACAAATCCCTTTAAGATATATTTAAAATTATGTAGCAATCTCTACGTTACGTGTTTCTCTGATTACTGTTACTTTAATTTGCCCTGGATAAGCTAAGGTATCTTGAATCTTGTTTGCTACATCTCGAGCTAATTTAGCTGCAGAGGTATCATCGACACTATCTGGTTGAACTACTATTCGAATTTCTCTTCCAGCTTGTATAGCAAAACTTCGTTCTATTCCAGGAAATTCATTTGCTACTGCTTCTAGAGCTTCAAGTCGTTTCACATAATGTTCTAAGGTGTCTTTTCTAGAGCCTGGCCTAGCCGCACTAACCGCATCTGCTGCTGCAACAATAAAGGCTTCAATCGAACCCATATCTTCATCGTGATGTTCCATAATTGCACGCCAGATTGGTTCAGATATTCCATGTTTTTGGGCAACATCAGCACCTATTTCTGCATGTGTACCTTCTACCTCATGAGTTAGAGCTTTACCAATATCATGTAAAAGTCCACCAGCTTTGGCTACTTCAATATTTGCACCAAGTTCAGCAGCAAGCATACCTGCAATATTTGATACTTCAATACTATGTTGTAAAATATTTTCACCATAACTGTATCGATATTTTAAACGACCAATAAGTCGAATTAATTCTGAATTCATTCCTCTGACTCTGGTTTCAAAAACAGCTCTTTCTCCTTCTGACCAAATAGTTTCATCTAGTTCTTCTTGAGCTTTGTTTACAATATCTTCAATTCTTGCTGGGTGAATTCTACCATCAGCGACTAGGTTAGTTAAGGCTATCTTCGCTACCTCTCTACGTATAGGATCGAAGCAAGATACACTGACTGCTTCAGGGGTATCATCAATTATTAAGTCTACCCCAGTTGCTGCTTCAATAGCTCGAATATTTCGACCTTCTCTACCTATTAAACGTCCTTTCATTTCATCATTTGGAAGTTTAACAGTAGATGTGCTATTTTCAGAAACAACATCAGATGCCAATCTGTGAATAGCTAACGTTAATACGCGTTTAGCTTGATTGTTTGCATCATTTTTATATTCGTTTTCTATATCCCTATAGCGCTTAGCTAATTCAAATTTAATGTCTTCTTCAGCTTTTTTCATTAAGGCATTTTTAGCAT
>CAYOMB010000103.1:0-4658 GCA_964404955.1 uncultured Dehalococcoidia bacterium | reverse complement strand
GAAAGAACATGTAGATGCAATTAATAAAAAAGGACTTAAAATGATGGGGCACGGCGGTGATCGTGTAATTAAAATTAAAGCAACTACAGAACCAAAAAAACTTGGTAAATACGATGCAATAATAATAATGTGTAAAGCAACCGCACTAGAAAATGCACTCTCAAATGCCAAAAATATTATTGGAGATAATACTTTACTCATGTCTTTTCAAAACGGGATTGGTCATGAAGAAATAATGCAAAATATTGCTGGTAAAGAAAAAGTTTTAGGCGGATCAACAACACAAGCATCAAGTATTCAAGGACCAGGTATAATTCAAAATCATGCGAGCCTACCTTCATGGATTGGTGAATACCAGGGTGGATCGAGTGAAAGAGTAAAAAATTTGGCTGAAACATTCACATCTCACGGATTAGAAACGATTGCAGAAGATAATATTAAGAAAAGAAAGTGGATGAAACTGTTCGCATTAACAGCCATAGGACCTTTATCTGCAATTTTTGATTTACACCATACTGATTTGTACATCTCTAATAAAAATCAAGATATGTCTAGAAATCTTGGAAAAAATATTATTTTAGAAACTCGAGCTGTAGCCAAAGCTGATGGGGTAGATGTTAGTGAGACAGAGTGTTTGGAAATGTTTAATAGAATCGTAGATTCAAGACAAACAAATAAATCATCTATGGCTTTTGATGTTATTAAAAATAGAAAAACTGAAATAGATTTTATAAGTGGCGCCGTCTCGAAAATTGGTAAAAAGCACGGAATTAAAACACCATTAAATGATCTAATGTATAACATTATCAAAATCAAAGAGGGAATGTACGTATAAGATCTCAATGACAAAAAAAGTCATATGGAATCCACCAGCTGAACTAATCGAAAATTCTAAACTTACAAAGTTTATAAAGTATTGTTCAGTCAAAAATTACGATGAACTCGAAATCAAGAGTCAATCGGATCCAGGATGGTTATGGGAAAATGTAATAAAATTTGCAGATATAAAATTTTTTAAAAATTACAAAAAAATCATAGATGAAGCAAATGGAGCACCTTGGACAAAGTGGTGCGTCGGTGGCACAACAAATATTGTGTTAAATTGCATTGATCGTCATAAAGATAAGGATTTTTTTAAAAACCAATTTATTTATTCAGAAAAAGAAAATGGCGAAAGTTCATCAATTACTTATGAGGAATTTGATAAACAAATTTCAAAAGTAGGTAACGTTTTGAAGACAAACGGTTTTAAGAAAGGCGATGTTATTGCACTATATATGCCACAAATTATTGAAACTTATATTTCTTATTTTGCAATATTAAAAATTGGCTGCGTGGTCTTACCTCTCTTCTCAGGATACGGAGTTAGTGCAGTAGTTGAAAGATTAAAAATAGCAAAAGCAAAAGGAATTTTTACAGTTAGTCAAACTTTTAGAAAAGGAAAAGAGATTAAAATGTTAGATATGATCAAGAAAGAAGTTACTGAAATACAGAACATTAAAAATATATTTTTGGTTGGCACTGACAAAGGAAAGAAAATATTTAATTGGGATAATTTTAAAAATGTATCCGATAAATTAAAAACTGAAGAAATGGAGTCAGAAGACCCTGCAATCATTCATTTCACTTCGGGGACAACAGGAAAACCAAAAGGGTGCGTCTACACTCATATAGGTTTAGTTACAAAAATGGCTTTTGACGAAGGAGTGTTAGCTGACTTTAAACAAAAAGATATTCACATGTGTATGGCTGACATGGGGTGGATGGTAGGTTCCAAGTCAGCAACTATTGCCTCTTCTCACGGAGCAAAAATGGTTATTGCCGAAGGAGTTCCTGACTTCCCAGATGAAGTTAGATTTTGGAAATTAATAGAAAAATATAAAGTTTCTTGGGTAGAGTTATCTCCTGCTTTAATTCGATCTCAAATGATTAAAGACAAAAAAAAATTTGAAGATTTAGATTTAAGTTCCTTAAGAATAGTTTGTACAGGTGGAGAACCTTGGACAGAGAAACCATGGAAGTGGTTATTTGAATTCATTGGGAAATCAAAAGTTCCAATCATGAACTCTGCTGGTGGAACAGAAGTTTCAGGATCTATCTTGCATTGCTGTTTGCATAGACCGTTTAAAGTTGGATCTTTTAATGCACCCATTCCTGGAATGAGTGCAGATATTGTAGATTCAAAAGGAGAGAAAGTATCTATCGACCAGATGGGAGAATTGGTAATGAGAAAATCATCAATAGGTTTAACCAAAAGTTTATGGAACGATGATGAAAGATACATTCAGAATTATTGGAACGTTATTAAAAAAAACTTATGGGTTCATGGTGATTTAGCCAGTAAAGATAAAGATGGTCATTGGTATTTACATGGAAGGTCAGACGATACAATTAAAGTTTCTGGTAAAAGAATAGGACCATCGGAGCTAGAAAGTGTAATTATAAAAAGTGGGAAAGCCAAAGAGGTAGCAGCTGTTGGAATTCCAGATGAGGGCAAAGGATCTAAGATAATCTTATCTATAGTTCCTTTAGAAAGTGAGAAAAACCTTAACGAAAACTTATTTATTGATTTAATTATAAAAGATTTAGGAAAATCATTTAAGCCTGATAAAGTAATATTTGTTAAAGATTTGCCTAAAACAAGAAATATGAAAATAATGAGAAGAGTTATAAAATCTTGTTTAACAAATAAAGACCCTGGGGATGTTTCAACTTTACTAAATCCAGAGTCAGTAGAAGAGATAAAACAACATGCAATTTAAAGATATAATATATGAAGTTAAAAGTGATTATGCTCATGTCACTATAAATAGACCAAAAGTATTAAATGCTTTCACACCTGTTACGCTTCAAGAATTAAAAACTGCTCTTGATAGTGCCGAAAAAGATAAAAATGTAGGTGTAATAATTTTATCTGGTACTGGGGGCAAAGCTTTTTGTGCAGGCGGAGATATGAATTGGGAAAGTTCAAAAGAGTTCCAAGATCATGAATATGAATTTCATATTCATTTAACAAAATGTAGTAAACCAATTATTGCAAAAGTAGATGGATATGCAATCGGGGGAGGAAACCATATGGCGTATTTCTGTGACTTAACAATTGCAAGTGAGAATTCTATTTTTGGACAAAACGGCCCAAGAGTTGGTTCACCAGCTGGTGGAGCAATCGTCGCTCATTCTGCAAATATTCTTGGACATAAAAGAGCAAGAGAAATGTGGATGACGTGCAAAAGGTATTCTGCAAAAGAGATGATGAATTGGGGATTAGTCAACTCTGTTGTAAAAAAAGAAAAATTAGATGAGGAAGTAAAAAAATATGGGGATGAAATATTAAAAGCTGCCCCAACATGTTTGAAAATTTTAAAAGCTAGTTTTAGAAAACAATTTGATGAAATTTTAAAAATAACTCAAAAGGGTATGGTTGATGAAGTTGCTCCTGACTATTTTAAAACTGGAGAACAGTCTGAGGGTGCTAAGGCTTTTTTAGAGAAAAGAAAACCAAATTTTAAAAAATTTCGTTAATGAAAATCAAATCAATCAAAGCAATCACTTTGAGTATGCCATTTAGTCATGGTGGGAAAAAAGTAATTTTTCATGGAAAAGAATGGAAAAGTTTAGAATTTAACTTAGTAAAAATTGAAACTGACAAAGGTATTACCGGTTGGGGTGAGGCTTTTGGTTATACAAGTTGGAAAGCTGTAAAAATTGCTATCGAGGATATGGTAGCTCCCTTACTTATAGGAAAAGACATAAGCAATATTCCAGAGCTTCTTTTAACTCTTCAAAAATCTTTACACTTATTTGGTAGATACGGGATTACAATGTTTGCGATATCTGGAGTTGAAATAGCTTTGTGGGATGCCTTAGGAAAAGAAAAAGATAAACCAGTTCACGAATTATTAGGAAAAAAAAATAAAGATTTATTTAAAGCCTATTCTAGTCTTTTTAGATATGGAGATCCAAAAATTATTGAACAAAAGTGTAAACAATCATTAGACGATGGCTATCAAGCTATAAAATTACATGAAATAGAAAATAATTGTATTGAAGCCGGTAGAAAAGGCACAGGCAATCTTCCTTTAATGTTAGATACTAACTGTCCGTGGACTTATGATGAAACTCTAGCCAAAAAAGATTTTTTAAAAAATATGAAGCTTACTTGGTTAGAAGAACCTATATACCCACCAGAGGATTATGAAACTCTTGCTAAATTAAATAAAGAGCTTGGAATACCAATAGCCTGTGGAGAGAATGCATGTACAGAATTTGAGTTTAAGTTAATGATCAAGCAAAAAGCTGCTACATATATTCAGCCGTCAGTAATTAAAGTTGGTGGTATTTATGAAATGTATAAAATTATACAACATGCGGAAAAAAATAATATTTCTGTAATGCCTCATACCGCTTACTTTGGACCAGGATTTCTTGCCACTCTTCAACTAGCATCCTTAATGAAAAAAGAAACATACATAGAGAGATTTTATCTTGATATTGATCAAGAGTTTTATCCAAATTTTAAAAAAGCTATAAATGGAAAATATAAATTGCCCTCAGGTCCTGGCTTAGGTATGGACTTAGACTATAAAAGGTTAAGTAAATATGAAATATAGATCAGTTTTATTTGTTCCTGGTCATGAGGAAAAAAAAATCAGAAAAGC
>CAYOMB010000102.1:2438-4828 GCA_964404955.1 uncultured Dehalococcoidia bacterium | reverse complement strand
TACAAACCTAGAGTAGATAAAAAACTTTTAGAAGAATTTGGAGAAGGTATTATCGCTCTTTCTGGCTGTCCAAACAGCCAGCTTTCTCAAGCAATTGTAGCGAATGATTTTGCACAAGCAAAAAATATTGCTGAATGGCATAATAACGTCTTTGACGACTTCTATTTAGAACTACAAGATCATAGATTTGTAGACAATTTAGAATCGATTAATAAAGGACTTATTAATCTCAATAAGGATTTAAATCTTCCACTCGTCCTTACAAATGATTCCCACTATGTTGAAAAAACAGATTCTGAAATCCAAGATCTTATGATTTGTATACAAACGAATACAAATATTATGGATGGCAAAAGGTTACGAATGGAAGATCAGACATATCACATTCGTTCAAGTCAAGAAATGTCTACTTTATTTCCAGAATTCCCCCAAGCATATGAAAACACCTGGAAAATTGGTGAAATGTGTGATGTAACTATCGACTTTGATAAAGTTTATCTTCCTGAATTTCCAACACCAAACAAACAAGATGCTTTTGAATACTTAACTGAATTATGTATGGATGGTATTAATAGAAGAATACCAAATTACGATTCTACATATCGCGAGAGGTTAGAATATGAATTAAATGTTATTAAAACTGCACAATTTGCTAACTACTTTCTGGTTGTCTGGGATATTGCAAAAGAAACAAGAAGGAAGAATATACTTTTTGGAGTTCGTGGAAGTGCTGCTGCCAGTTTAGTTTTATATGTTTTAGGAATAACAGATATTGACCCTATATCATACAGACTGGTGTTTGAACGTTTCTTAAATTACGAACGTAAGGAAATGCCTGATATTGATATGGATTTCCAAGATGATAGACGTGATGAAATATTACAATATGTATGTGAAAAATATGGCTCTGATCATGTGGCTCAAATAATTACCTTTGGAACACTTAGGGCCAAAGCTGCATTGCGTGATACAGGTAGAGCTTTAGGTATGCCCTACGGAGATGTTGATCAAGTAGCAAAATTAATTCCATTTGGTGTGAACTCTTTGGATGAAGCAGTATCTTCAATCAAAGAAATCGAAATGCTGAAAGATTCAGATAATAATATAAAAAACCTTATTGAAAAAGCCCAAAAACTCGAAGGTGTCGTAAGAAATGCAGGTACGCATGCAGCAGCAGTAGTTATCTCTAAAGAACCACTCACTGAAATAATTCCTCTACAAAATGCACCTCGTAAAACAGATACAAATGTTCCAGTTACACAATTTTCAATGGGTCCAATCGGAGACCTAGGCCTTTTAAAAATGGATTTTTTGGGGCTAGGTAATCTTTCTATTTTAAGTAAAACAATCGAAATAATTAAAAAGACTAAAGGTATCGATCTTTCTTTGCCAGCAATTGAAATAGATAATCAAGCTGCATTTGATTTATTAGGATCTGGAGAAACTACTGGAATATTCCAACTTGAAAGCTCGGGAATGAGGCGTTATATAAAAGACCTTAAACCTAATTCCATTGCAGAAATTTCTGCCATGATTGCTTTATATAGACCTGGTCCTATGGAACATATAGAAACATTTATCAAAACTAAACATGGTGAAATAGAAGTACAGTATATTGATGAAATATTGAAAGATATTTTGGAGGAAACCTACGGGATTATTGTTTATCAAGATCAAGTACTCCTCATTGTGCAGGCTCTTGCAGGATATAGCCTTGGTGAAGCTGATATATTCAGAAAAGCCATGGGGAAAAAAGTTCAAGAAATCATGGTCTCCGAACGAGTAAAATTTATTGATGGTGCTTTGGCGAAAGGACATAATAAAGAATTAGCTGAAAAAGTCTTTGATTTAATTGAACCATTTGCAGGATATGCATTCAATAAAGCACACAGTGTAAGTTATGCAATGATTGCTTATTGGACAGCATATTTCAAAGCAAACTATCCAGTTGAGTATATGACCGCTCTTCTTAATTCTAATTTAGGTAATACTGAAAAGATATCAAACACCATCGACGAATGCGTTAGACTACGAATTCCTGTTCTTGCTCCTGATATCAATAAAAGTGGAGTTACTTTTCAAGTAGAGCATGATCAAAATAATATTCCATCTATTCGATTTGGTCTTGGCTCCATAAAAAATGTTGGATTTAAACCCGCCGAATCTTTGATTGAATGGCGCAATGATAATCATGAATATGAAAATCTCGAAGAATTGTGTAAACACGGGAATATTCATTCTATAAATAAAAGAATTTTAGAAAGTTTAGTTAAAGTAGGGACCTTCGATAACCTAGAAAAAAGAGAGTCAATACTTGCTAGTTTGGACAGAATTGTTTCAATGAGTCAAGAACAACATCGTCTAAATGAATCTGGACAAACAACTATGTT
>CAYOMB010000102.1:0-2338 GCA_964404955.1 uncultured Dehalococcoidia bacterium | reverse complement strand
CTACAAATTCAAACGGAAATATACAAAAAGAAACAAATAATAACTCGTTTCTCGAAATTAATTTTACAGAATCTACTGATCCACATTTAGATAACAAAATACTAGAATCAATCAAAAATGTTTTACTTGAATCTCAGGGAGATCTGGACATCCATTTTGCATTTACTTCCCAAAACAAAGTGACTAAAATCAAAATGCCTGAAGCTTTTTCAATTGAAAATAATGAAAATAACTTTGCAAAATTAAATGAAATACTCACTCCATACGGAGGAACGATTAATTTGGTAAAAGCTTAAAATTTATTACTTACTTATAAAGGGGGGATTATTATGATTTCAAAATCATTAATTGGATGGATGTTAGTTTTAGGACCTATAGCAGCAATTATTTTTGTTTTTCTTGAACCACAGGGTGCAAGCGAAGAATTTGCTGTTAGTCTTCAAGCAAAATTAGACAATCCTACTTTAGCACGAGTAACTACAATAGGACTTACCGGAGCAATATCAATCATTTTCATTGGTACTATATTTTTTGCACGTTCAATGGCAGAAGCTCAAAAGCCTGGGTCTAATCTCGCTGCAATTGGTTCTATTCTAGTTCTTTTTTCAGCAGTTGCATTTTTAATATCCTCCGTAATCCATTTGACGGTATTACATCCCTCGTTCGTAACAAATGGCGGAAATAACCTTCAAGCGTATGCTATTGCCGAAGCTATCTTTGACGGGACAATGTTGATAAGCGGCTCATATTTATTACTAATTGGAATTGCAATAGTCAAACAACAGAACCTAAACCAAATAGCAGGATGGATTACTGCATTATTTGGAACATGCCTTTTAATAGGTACGATACTACCTGCAGGGGACCCTGGTCTGGAAACAACAACAACTGTTGGTGCTGTAGCAGGAATGTCATGGATTATTGGATTCCTTGGTTGGCCTATTATTACATTAGTGATAGGTATCCTAGTATTAAGATCAACTGATTAGCTCAAACAATAATAAGATCACGCTACATGTGAATCTTGCATATTATATAGGAGGATATAATGGCAAATACAGGTTTATCAGCAGTTTGGCATGATGAGGGAAATAAATTTGAGATTCGAGAATTTCCAGTACCGGAAATAGAAGACAATGGTGTGAGTATACGGGTACAAGCAACTAGTGTATGTGGATCAGATCTTCATGTTTGGAGAGGTGATGGAAGAACTGCCCAGGATACTCCAAGAGATCCTTTTGTATTTGGACACGAAATGATGGGATCTGTAGCAGGACTTGGTAAAAATATAACCACAGATTCTTTAAGAAATCCTCTCAAAGAAGGTGATAGGGTAGTATTCAGTTATTTCTTTCCTTGTATGCGTTGTTATAACTGCATTAGGGGGGAAATGGGGGCATGTAAATTTAGAATGGGAAGAATTCCTGTCAATGAATGGCCCGTATGTAATGGTGGATTTGCTCAATACTATTACTTGAGAAGTCCTCAATTTCTGTTTAAACTTCCTGATGAAATAGATGACGCAACCGCTGCTCCTATCAATTGTGCGTTAGCCCAAGTTATGGAAGCTTTTCATATAGCAAAACCACGATTTGGAGACAATGTTGTTATACAAGGTGCTGGAGGATTAGGTGTTAATGCTACGGCAGTTGCGGCTGAAATGGGTGCAAACAAAATCATTGTCATAGATGGACAAAAACCACGATTAGATCTTGCAAAACAATGTGGCGCAACAGACATTATTAATCTTACTGATTATCCGACAGTAGAGTCTAGAGTAGAAAGAGTTATGGAACTCACAAATGGTATAGGTGCAGATATTGTTATAGAACTTGTTGGTTTTCCTGCAGCAGTAGAAGAAGGTGTTCAAATGTGTAGAATGCGAGGAACTTACCTTGAAGTAGGTCATATTTCTCCAAATAGTATGGTATCTCTTGATGTTCAAAAATTAGTAGCAAATCAAATTAGATTTCATGCGATACAACATTATGATCCATGGATACTTCCAAATGCAGTAAACTTTGTTCAGAAAACCTTAGGTAAATATCCGTTGACTGATGTAATATCTCATAAATTCCCGATCGAAGATATTGAAAATGCCTTTCGAACAGCAGAATGGTTAGGAACAGATAAAGGAAGTGTTGTTACGCGAGCAATTGTAACACCATAAATATATGAATACCGGTAAGTTACCAAATGACCTTATGAATAAACTGCTTGCCAAAATTCACTCAAATGACCCACGAGTTATTCTTGGTCCTGCCTTGGGTGAAGATGCAGCAATCATTTCGATGAAAAATCGAAACCTAGTTGTAAGTAGTGACCCAATAACGTTCAC
>CAYOMB010000101.1:0-4965 GCA_964404955.1 uncultured Dehalococcoidia bacterium | reverse complement strand
TACGGATATATTTGTAAGTCATGGATCACATCATAGTTATCAGGGCTCAAGAGGAGTAGAATTATATAATGGTAAGCCCATTTTCCACGGTCTCGGTGGTTTTATAACTCAATCCTCTGTTAAATGGTCCCCTTGGGATGCATATCAAAGATATGGTATAACGAATCAAATTAACCCTACACCATCTGACTTTGAAACAAAACGATCAAGTGTTGGTAGGGAATATGATGTTGATCGTATAGGAATGCATGGAAGTTCATACGTATCTATGCAATGGGAACAAAAGGAATGTGTTAAGATACTCGTACATCCAGTGACTACAAGTAGCCGAAGTGTTTCAATATTCAAAGATCGAAGTAGAGGAACTCAGGGTAGGCCATTACCTGCACATGGTGAAATAGCTGATGACATAATAAACCGAATTGCAGAAATGAGTGCAGAATTTAATATTAACATTACGAAAGAAAATGATATTGGAGTAATTAAATTTAATTAATTAAAGGAGGAAATTATGGGGCGTTCAGAAGAAAGATTAGCAGAGTTTATAGTAAACACTAAATCGGAAGATATACCTGATGATGCATATAGAGCAGCTAGAGAAGCTATATTTGATTGTATAGGAGTTATGCTTGCTGGTGCTGATCAACCTCTTGGTAAAATGATTCAAAAGTTTGTATCTGATCAGGGTGGAGCTGGCGATTGCACAATTGTTGGTTCTAGTATGAGAACCTCACAATATATGGCGGCATTGGGTAATGGAACCCTTGGACATGCATTGGATTATGATGATATGGGTGGATTTGGGCATCCTAGTGTAGCTTTATTACCTCCTGCACTAGCAATTGCTGAGGAACTCGATTTAACTGTTAAAGATTTGCTGACAGCTTATGTGATTGGTTTTGAGGCAGCAGCTCATCTATCGAGAGGTTCTAGTTCTCCACAAGGTACAACTGGTTTTCATTCAACTGCAATATTTGGAACTATGGGTGCTGCAGCAGTTGCAGCTCGTTTATTAGGTTTAGATAAAGAACAAACCTTAACTGCTTTAGGCATGGCCGGCTCAATGCCAAGTGGAATATTGCAAAATTTTGGCACATATACTAAACCTCTTCACGCAGGTATGACTTCCCGTAATGGCATAATGGCGGGTTACTTAGCAAAAGATGGATGGAAAGCAACAGATAATTTTTTAGAGAGTAAAGTCGGTTGGGCATCAGCATACTTAGGTGCAGGGAATTTTGACCCTCAGGCTATGGTTAATGAATTGGGTAAGACTTGGTTATGTGCTACTTCTATAGTAATTAAAAAATATCCTTGCTGTGGATCAAATCATAGCTCATTAGATTCTTTATTAAGTATATTAAATACAAATGAATTAGATTTAAATGACATAGACGAAGTTGAAATAGACAATTTCTCATCAATAAGTCATGTTCTTTTATATCCAAGGCCAACTTATGGTTTTCAAGGTAAATTTAGTATCCATTATAACGTTGCCACCGCTTTAGTCGACAAGAAAATAGATATGGCAAGTTTTAATGATGAAAATTTAGATCGAGCGGAATATACTGAAGCAGTTGAAAAGGTAGATATAAAAATAAAATCCGAGTGGGATAGTGGAAGAGATGGGATGATGGTTTCAAATCCTGTAAAGATTACATTAAAGGATGGGACTACATTAGAAGAAGATACTAATAGGCATGTAATGCGTGGTACCCAAGCTAACCCATTATCTGAAGAAGAATTCAAAGATAAATTCTACAACTGTGCAATATTAAGCTTACCAAAAGAACGTGTTGGTAGTGCAATTGATTCTTGGTGGAATGCGGATGGTAGTTCAAAAATCCGTGATTTATTAGGAGCTATTCGTATAGATTAGTTTATGTAATGACAATATTAACTAATTTATCTGGAACATAAATAATTCTATTTATTGTTTGATTTACTAGATAGGGCTGAATTTTATCGCTTGAAAGAGCAATTTTTTCAGCCTTTTCTTTTTCTGTATTTATTCCCACTTCAACAGTGTCGCGAACTTTCCCATTAACTTGTATAACCAAAGTTGTGGTTTCATCTTCGATGAGTTTTGGGTTGAAAGATGGAATAGATTGATTGTGAATACTATATTGATTTCCAAGTAATTCCCATAATTCTTCAGTTATATGGGGTGCTATTGGAGCTAAGAGGAGTAAAAGACTTTTGATAGCAAAGTTCCATTGGTCAAATGTTGCATTATTATTTTCTGAAATTTGGTTTAAGTAGTTTGTAAATTCCATCATAAATGCTAAAGCTGTATTAAATTTAAACCGATCAATATCTTCTGTTACATTTTTAATGAGTTTGTGAGTTGTTCTAGTCAGATCTTGGTTTTCTTTAGTTGAAGTAAACTTTTTAGGATCAGTTGTACTAATATTCCATACTCTATTTATCCACCTTGCCATTCCATTAATACCACTATCAATCCAATCACCCCCCTGATCCCATGGACCAAGAAACATTAAGTAAATTCGTACAACATCAGCACCAAATTCTAGAACGTAGTCGTCAGGAGCTATAACATTACCTCTTGATTTACTCATTTTTTGATGGTTTGCAATTATCATTCCTTGGTTATATAACCTTAAAAAGGGTTCATCGAATTTAAATAGTCCAATGTCTCTGAGCGCTTTTACAAAAAATCGAGAGTACATAAGATGTAATACGGCATGTTCAGCACCGCCTGTGTATTGGTCTACTGGATTCCACAGTTTTAGTTTGTCCAAATCAAAAGGAGCATCGTCGTAATTAGGATTTGGATAA
Source organism: uncultured Dehalococcoidia bacterium (assembly GCA_964404955.1). Taxonomy (GTDB): domain Bacteria; phylum Chloroflexota; class Dehalococcoidia; order Lucifugimonadales; family UBA6952; genus UBA6952. The sequence goes on along the minus strand of CAYOMB010000101.1, from coordinate 2,166 downwards.
CGAAGAAAATACCAAGAAGAGTCAACAAAAGTATCCATAGTATCTGTTTCTCGTTCCGCATCTTTACCACAATTGGGACATTTACAGTTAATGAATTCGGGATGATACTTCAATGGAGACTCACCAGTAGGTTTGAATTCTGCATCTGGTGGTAGTATTACAGGTAAATCTTTTTCTGGTACAGGTAAGGTTCCACAATCCACACAATAAATTATTGGTATTGGTGTTCCCCAATAACGTTGTCTTGAAATAAGCCAGTCCCTTAATCTATAAGTAATTGTGCGCAAACCCAAGGAGTTTTTTTCAAGATGCTCTGCTATTTTTATTTTAGCTTCTTCATTATTAATATTGTCAAAATCACCTGAGTTGGTTAGAATACCAGATTCAGTATAGGCTTCTTGAAGTGTACTGGTATCATTTATATTTTTTCCAATAACTCTGGTTATATCTAAATTATATTTTTTTGCAAATTCAAAATCTCTTTGGTCATGAGCAGGTACGCCCATTACAGCGCCTGTTCCATATTGCATCAAGACATAATCAGCAATAAAAATAGGAACTTTATTTCCGTTTATCGTGTTAATTGCATATGAACCTGTAAAAACCCCAGTTTTATCTCTTTCTGTGGATAATCTTTCTATTTCAGAATATTCTCTACTCGTTTTTATATATTCTTCAACTTTTTCTTTATTATCTGAAGTTGTAAGTTCAGATACTAGATCATGTTCTGGAGCTAATACAATAAATGTTACTCCAAAAAGAGTGTCAATTCGAGTAGTAAAGGTTTCTATTTCATCTGTGGATATTTGCAAATGAGACAAATCAAATTTTACTTGTACTCCAAAACTCTTCCCAATCCAATTTTCTTGAAGAGTTTTTATTTTTTCTGGCCAGTCTATAACTTTTTCGAAGCTTAGTAGCTCTTCAGCATAATCTGTTATTTTGAAAAACCATTGTTCTAAGTCTCTGTGAATTACAACACTTTCACATCGATCACATTTACCATTAATTACTTGTTCATTTGCAAGAACGGTTTGACATTGGTTACACCAATTCACTGGTGCATTTGATTTGTATGCTAAGCCATTTTCAAATAGTTTTAAAAACAACCATTGATTCCATTTATAATAGTCAGGTTGGCAGGTATTAACTTCTCTTTCCCAATCATATATAGTTCCCATGGAATAAAATTGTTTTTTCATATTGGCAATATTATCCATAGTCCATTTATAAGGATGTATGCCTCTTCGTATTGCAGCATTTTCAGCTGGTAATCCAAAAGAATCAAAACCCATAGGATGTAAAACGTTATATCCTTGCATTCTACGAAATCGTGCGTGGGCATCAGAAGGTGCCATTGCGTACCAGTGTCCAATGTGGGTATCACCAGAAGGGTATGGATACATTGTCATTTCAAACCAATTTTCTTTTTCGCTTAAATCATCAACATGATAAAGCTTATCCTTTGCCCATCGATCTTGCCATTTTCGATCTAATGTTTTTGGTTCGAAACTAAATTGTACTGATCTTTTGGCTATTGCCATTAATTTTCTTTCTTACATATTGATATAAAAAATATATTCGTTTTTTATTACAGTATTTGCAGTATACAAAGGAGTTTAATGATTTTCAATTACACAACTTCATATATAATAATCAAATTAATTACGAATTAATGAGGTTAGAGAGGTTTTGTGATGTTTAAAAATACAACCAAAGAAAAGTTAAAAAATGGTCAAGCTGTTTGGGGTGCTATGGTATATGACTATTCAATTAGCGCTTTAGAAATTTTTGGTCATTTGGGGTTTGATTGGCTTCTACTTGATAATGAGCATGGTCATATAACCACACAGGTGTTTCCACAATGCGTTCAAAGTTGTGAATCATCGAACATTACTCCGATTGTACGACCTATAGGGAATACTCCTGAAATTATACGACCATTTCTAGATTTAGGAGCACACGGTATCCAAGCACCTCAAGTCCAGACTGCTGAAGAAGCAAAAATTATTGTTGATTCAGTTAAATACCCACCAAAAGGTAAAAGGGGATATTTTGTTGCAAATAGAAATAATAAGTTTGGGTTGGGTATGTCGGCACCAGACTATCTTAATCATGGTAATGAGGAAACCTTAGTTTGTATTATGGTTGAAACTCCACAAGGTA
>CAYOMB010000100.1:0-5018 GCA_964404955.1 uncultured Dehalococcoidia bacterium | reverse complement strand
ATAGATGGAATAATAAATGCCAATCTTCCTACAAACGTTTCTGTGAAAATAGTAACGGCATCAATAAGCTGCAGTTTAGTTATGTTAGTTTTAGGTTTGGGTATAGCAAACCTATCAAAAATGGCAAAGGATACAAAAAGTAGCTTTGTTTTAGCCTCCACATTTCCAAATGCAGGTAATATGGGAATTCCTATTTCATTTTTAGCATTTGGTGAAGTAGGACTCAGTGTAGCTTTAATAATATTTGTGGCTCAAGGAATTATAAGTTGGCCACTCGGAACATTGATAGTTGCAAGAGGCCAAACAATAGGCTGGAAAGAACCTCTAATGCAAGTACTCAAATTACCAACAATCTATGCTGTACCAATAGCATTATTTATACGATTCATAAATTTTTCAATACCATCGAATTTATATCGTCCAATTGATATGATGGCAGACGCTGCTATACCTTGTATGCTGCTATTACTGGGATATCAATTATCAAATGGATTGAAAGAAATAAATTTCAAAGATTTAGTACTTTTGAACATAACACGATTGATCTTTTCAATTCCAATTGTATTTTCAATTACTATTGCATTTGATATTACGGGTATGGCTCAAAATACATTAATTGTAATGGCTGCAATGCCAACAGCAGTATTTACAGTATTACTAGCAACTGAGTTTGGAACAAAAGGTCAGTACGTCGCTAACTCAGTTATTACGAGTACATTATTAAGTATGATTACCCTTACAATACTTATTTATTATCTCACCTCATAAATTATGACTCTATATAAAATCGTGAGTTTTTTCTAATCTTAGACTGCACAAAAGTAATCGTTATCATTATAGACACCCCTGAAATTCCCAAAGCCATTGCTGGAGACAACAAACTCGAAATAGTACCCAAGAAAAATCCACCTAACGGTGTAAAGCCAAAAGTTAATCCATACAAGCCTAAAACTCGTCCACGGATTTCATTAGTACATAACAATTGTAATAAAGAGCCCATTGAAGCATCATATGACATTAAAAATGCCCCAATAATAAAGGATAAGATAAATGAAAGAATTATAAAATCAGTAAAAGCAAATAGCACCAGTGAAACCCCAACACAAATTGCACTGAATAATAATAAATGTGGTTTATATTTAAAATCACCAAGAGATGCAACGAATATTGTACTAATTGTGGAACCTAAAGCATTTGCTGCGGATAAATACCCCAATCCCTGAGCATTGAGTCCTAAAATTTCCTTAGCAACAATTGGCAACATTATAAAAAATGAAAATCCAAAAAGCTCAATTAAAGTACTAATTAATAATAATAGTAAAATTGATTTATCATTCCATGAATATTTAATACCTTCCCTAAGAGATTTCCAAAAGGAACGTTGTGAAATAATAGATTCATAATTTCCACCTAAAAACAAGAAAAGAATAGCACCAATCCAGCTACTTATCATTACTAATAAATAGGCATACTCAACACCAAATACAGATATAACTGTACCGGCTAAAATAGAACCAATCATTCTCGAAGCATTAAATCCAATTAATTGAGATGCAAGAGCATTTAAAATAGATTTTGAACCGACTATTGAAAAAATTATTGAGTTACCTGTTGGCATACGTATTGATTGTAAAATACCATTAAACATAGCTGCAGCAGCTAAATGCCACAGCTGTAAATTGTTATAAATCAACAATAAGGTAAGAATTAAGCCTAATAACCCAGTACAGAATTGTAATATTGTAATTGTTACTCTTTTATTCCATCTATCAACTATTACGCCACCAAAAGTACCAAAAGAAATTTGTGCAACTCCAGTTATACCTGCTAACAATCCAACCCATAATGGATCATCTGTCATTTCTAAAACTAGCCATCCTTGGGTAATTAAATTAACACCCATACTCATTGAAGAAAAAAAAGTAGCAAACCAATACCGTCGATAATTTGTATTATTTAATGCAGAAAATAAGATTGTTGAACGATTTTTTAAGTTTAATAGTAAGGTCATAAAATTATTTGTGGCTTCATTAATCCTAGTTTGGATGAATTATTAACTTATCAACCATAGATTAAGTTTTCAAAATATACAAGAAAACTGAAATAGTATATTATTGGGCAAAGGTAATAATCATGTCTGAACTAACGACAATTGACGAAGTTAATGAATTTTTTGATTCCGCTGCAACCTTTCTCAAACTTGACTCTGGAACTAGAGACTTATTAAAAAATCCATGGAGAGAACTTAAAGTTTCTATACCTGTAACTTTAGATTCTGGCGAACTTAAAGTTTTCTCAGGTTATCGCGTCCAACATAACGCAGCTCGAGGTCCTTATAAAGGAGGGTTAAGATATCATCCAGATGCTGACATTAATGAAGTTGAATCCTTAGCAAGTTTGATGACATGGAAGACAGCATTAGTCGATATACCTTTTGGGGGTGCTAAAGGTGGTGTTCAATGCAATCCATTAGAGCTTAGCACTACAGAACTCAATAGAATCACCAGACGTTATACTCACAATATTAGTCATATCCTGGGTGTGAATAGAGATATACCAGCCCCTGATTTAGGTACAAATGCCCAAACTATGGCATGGATGATGGACGCATATGGTCAAACCTATGGATATACTCCTGGTATTGTAACTGGTAAACCAGTCCAACTTGGAGGATCAGTGGGGCGTGAATCAGCAACAGGCCTAGGTGTTTTTCTGCTCTTAGAACAAATTTCACAAGATTTAAATATTGATGTATCAAAAACAAAAATAGTTATTCAGGGTTCTGGAAATGTCGGCTTATGGACTGCTTTATTTGCCTATCAAAAAGGATATACAATCATAGCAATCAGCGATGTTAATGGTGGTATTTATTCTAGTAACGGTCTTAATATTAGTGAATTGAAAAATTATATAATTGAACATAAATCTATTGAAACCTTTCCTTATTCAGAACCCATCTCTAACTCTGATTTATTAGAATTAGATTGTGATTTTCTCATACCTGCTGCGATAGATAGAGTTATTGATGAAAAAAATGTTTCAAACATTAAAGCTAACTATATAATTGAAGCTGCCAACCATCCAATTACACCTGAAGCAGATAAAGTTCTTTTAGACAAAAATATAACCATTGTGCCCGACATTTTAGCAAATGCTGGAGGAGTTATAGTATCGTATTTTGAATGGACTCAAAATCTATATCAACACAAATGGACTGAAGAAAGAATTTCTAATGAATTACAAACTATAATTATCAACGCATTTAATGAAGTTAAAGCCCTTTCACAAAAAGAAAATATGTCCTATAGACAAGCTGCTTTTGTAATTGGGATTGCAAAAGTCGTAGAAGCTAGTAAACTTAGAGGGTTCTTAGATAAATAAACATAGGAAACAAATTGATGTTTCAACTAATAACAGAAACAGTACCTATAGCAGGTTTTGGTTCTGCCCTTGTTTTAGGACTAATAATTGGATTAAGGCATTCTACCGACGGTGACCATATTGTTGCTGTTTCAACTATGGCTAGAGATTATCAAAGCCTCTTTAAAGGTTTATGGGTAGGTGTTTCCTGGGGACTTGGCCATTCCACCCCTCTACTCATTTTAGGAATTATCATACTACTCTTAAAAGAAGCTGCTCTTGAACTTTATGAATCTGTTGCAACTTATTTTGAATTTGGTGTAGCGTTAATGCTTATTTTTCTTGGTCTACAGGTATTTTGGAAAATTTCTAAAGGAGATTTCCACATCCATGACCATTACAACGAACACGATCAAGAAGAACATAAACATATACACGGTTCACATACTCATGAACAAGATGAAGATGATGCACATGAATCAAATACGCATGGCCCATTCCCCATATTCATTCCTTTTTTCAGACTTAAATCTTATATTATAGGGTTTATTCATGGTTTAGCAGGAAGTGCAGCAGTAATGCTTGCAATACTTCCAACAACACCTGATTTTATGACAGGTATTGTATTTTTATTGTTATTTTCTATAGGAACAATGATATCTATGGCGCTATTTACAATACTTGTTTCTGCTCCTTTTGTAGCTACTTCAAAATCAGAAACTACAAGCAATGTAATAATTTCAATTGCAGGTGTGCTCAGTATAGCACTTGGCTGTGCCCTAGGATCTGATATATTATTCAAAACAGATTTTACTGGAATTCTTTGGTATTAATTCCTATATGTTGCATGACCTTAGGCATAAATGATAGAGTAAGGCATGTTCTTATCGAAAATACGAAATAAAAATATTATTATTATTATTTCTTTGCTCTCAACGATCCTCGTATTTTCTGCGGCTTGTGGTGGAGGAAACGAAGATGAAGAGGAAGAATATATTACCCCTATCCCTGAAGGGTGTGAAGGTAACGAAATTACAAATCCCGATGAATTTCTTCAAGCAGGTATTTCAATTCTTGATGGAAATTTAAAGAAAAATCCACAAGATGATCCGATGGCACCACCTAAACCTCTTTCTGGTGCAGTAGTAAAGATTGATATTGAAGGTAACAAAAAACTAGTTGTAACGAGCTCTAGGCGTTTTGGACCTGGAACTGGAGTTAAAGGTATGTTCTTTGGCGGTGCAATGGAACAACCACAACATCTAGATACTAGCGATAATGAAGGAAGAGCTGGTTTGATTTTTGATTCTAGTGATCCACAAATACAACCTTTAATACTTAGAGATACTGATGCAATTCCATTATTAGAAAATGAAATAATTTACACCGCAGCATACGAAACAATTAATAGATTTAAACTAGAAGAAGGTGTATTTATTGAAGAGGGAGAAATGAAAATGTCCGGATCCAAAGATTGGATTATGGATGGTCGAGTTTCACCTTCTTTCGAGGGAAGCCCAGTAATAGATATTTGTGGAAGAATGATAGGTATTGTAATGAATGCAGGTAAAAATACCTTCGTAACTACTCCTGTTAAAAAAGATTTTATAAAACAAGTGGTTGATTTAGAGTCTGCTGATAATGATCTAAATACAAAT
>CAYOMB010000099.1:0-5116 GCA_964404955.1 uncultured Dehalococcoidia bacterium | reverse complement strand
TTCTTTTTGCTGGTAGTCAATCAATCAATAACACAAGAAAATAAATTCATAAAAGGGATTTTAGGATCGAATTTTAAACAAATTGTTGATTTATGTATATGGATTTTACTTCTTAGTGGGGTGATATTGACTGTAAATAAACTAACTTCAAATAGTGCTACAGTAGTATATGGATCATTATTAGGATTTAAACTATTATTAGTCGCATGGGTTACATATTTAATATGGTTTAAAAAACGTTCAAAAAGTTACTTCTCTGAAGAATCTGTTACAAAAAATCAGCTGGTAAAAGATTTTTTTTCTCGTGATAAACTATTGGTAATTCTAGGGATAATAATTATTTATGTATCTGAAACTCTAGCTAATTTACAAAATATATAGGAGCTTAAATTGAAAAAATATCTGACTGATATGTTAGTTTGCCCTACTTGTAAAAGTGATTTATCTTTAGAAATAGAATCTGAAGAAAACAATGATGTCATCTCCGGTAAACTTAACTGTGTAAATAAGGACTGTGAAGAAATATATACAATTGAGGATTCTATTCCTAATCTTTTACCTAGCGATTTAAGGTAACTACAACCTATTACAACTTACCTATATTTAAAATCTCACCTTGGTTTGCATTTAATTCAATTAATTTTTCTACCGATACATTTAATTTTGGATGTACCCACAAAGGATTTATTTCAGCAAGGGGTATTAAAACAAATAATCTGGAATGCATTCTTGGATGGGGTATCGTGAGATCCTCTTTTTCCAACAAATGATTACCATAAGAAATAATATCTATATCAAGTGTTCGAGGTCCATTAATAAAACTTGAGGTTCTACCACAGTGAATTTCGATATCCTTACAAATTCCTAATAATTCATACATATCAATCTGATTTTTAGTACTACATGCTAAGTTGTAAAAATCAGATTGATCTTTGTAACCTTGTGGAGATGTTTCATAAATAGATGAAATTAAATTTATATCTAGCTTAGAATTTAAATGTTCTAGTGCATGGTTTAAATTGTATTTTCTATCCCCAACATTTGATCCTAATGAAAAATAAATTTGTTCATTAACCATTTATTGGTGTCCTCTAATAATTGCATCAGTCATCTTTACAGTTTTTGAAATTTCAACCACATCATGTACCCTTACTATATCAATGCCTTTGGCTATAGCCACTGATACTGTTGCTGCTGTACCTTCTATTCGATCATTTATTGGAGAGTTTAAAATTGCTCCAATAAATGACTTTCTTGATGTTCCAATCATCAGAGGATAATCTAGTTCTACGAGTTCCTGTAGGTTATTAAGTAATGTAAGATTATGTTCTACATCTTTTCCGAATCCAAATCCTGGGTCTAAAATAATATTTTTTCTTTCTACCCCTGATTTTATTGCTTTATCAGAACTTCTAATCAAACTTTGCTTAATATCACCGATGAAATCCTGATAAACATTATTTTCTTGATTATGCATTATTATTAATTTACCTTTAAATTCTGCAACAATTTCAGCTATTTTGGGATCACAACTTAGTCCCCAAATATCATTAATTAATGAAGCACCATTCAAAAAAGCTTCATAAGCTACATCTGAACGATATGTATCTACACTTGTAAGAACATCAAAATTTCTAGTTATTGAATCCAGAACAGGAATCAATAATTCAATTTCTTGTTCGCTATTTATTTGATGTACCTCACCACCCCATTTTTCACCAAAGGTTTTTGATTCGAGAATGGCATTGGTTGATGGTCGAGATGATTGTGCACCTATATCAATAATCTCAGCTCCATTGTTAATATATAATTCACATTGTTGATTTATCTGATCTATATCGTGAGTACCATCTTTGGAAAAAGAATCTAATGACAGATTAATTACTCCCATAATTATTGTTCTCGTTTTGCGTTCAAAAACTTTATCTAATTCTTTTAATAATTTTAAGTTAACCATTAATTCGCTACCTAATTGGGTGCCCCTAGCATTAAAAAAACATATTTATTTATTATACATATTGAAGATAAACTTTTTAAACAAGTTTACTAGTTGAATATATTATGTTTTCATTTTACGATTAATCCCGCTAAACAGATAAATCAAATGTTATATATATTTAGAAGAGGTGATTTCAAATGAGCAAAAGTATCGCTGATAAAGCCAAATCAAATTTTACAACGGATTTAGGTACAATCAATTACTATAGCTTAGAAAAAATTTGTAAAAAATACAAAATTAATCTTCAAGATTTACCTTTCACTATTAGAATAATTTTAGAAAATATAGTGAGGAATTTAGATGGTAAAGTTGTAACTGAAGATGATCTAAAAACAGTTTTAAGTTGGTCTCCATCAAAATTACCTGAACAAGAAATTCCTTATATGCCATCAAGGGTCTTAAGCCAAGATTTTACTGGTGTGCCTGCTGTGGTCGACTTAGCAAGTATGAGATCTGCAGTGGAGCGTATGGGTGGAAATCCTAAAATTGTCAATCCAATAGTACCATTAGATTTAGTTATCGATCACTCAGTACAAATTGACTTTTTTGGAACGAATACATCATTTGCATTAAATGCAGAAAAAGAGTTTGAAAGAAATCATGAAAGATACTCTCTTTTAAAATGGGCTCAAAATGCTTTTGAAAATACCCGAGTAATTCCTCCTGGAGTAGGAATTTGCCATCAAGTTAATCTAGAGTTTCTATCAAGTGTAGTATCAACAAAAACTGTTGATGGTGAAATTATAGCCTTTCCAGACACAGCAGTAGGAATGGATTCTCATACAACTATGGTTGATGGACTTGGAGTCCTTGCTTGGGGTGTCGGAGGAATCGAAGCTGAAGTTGTACTAGTTGGACAACCCTACTACATGCTAATGCAAGAAGTTATTGGAGTTAAACTTACCGGTGAACTTCAAACAGGTGTTACTGCAACTGACCTAGTATTAACAATAACAGAAATACTACGAAAAGAAGGTGTGGTAGGAAAATTTGTTGAATTTTATGGAGAAGGTATTGATAAATTACCCCTAGCAGATAAAGCTACCATATCTAACATGTGCCCAGAATATGGAGCAACTGCAGCATTATTCCCTGTAAACAATGAAACTATTAAATATTTAGAATTAACAGGAAGATCTAAAGAACAAATTAATCTTGTCACCGAATATACAAAAAAACAAAGTCTTTTTTATTCACCAGGAGATCCAGATCCAAAATACACAAAATCTATATCGTTAGATCTATCCACCGTAGAACCAAGCTTAGCAGGTCCACGTAGACCACAAGACAAAGTTACTTTGGGTGGATTAAAGGATAGATTCCAAACATCTATGAGAGAACTATATGGCAAAGAAACTACAGACCCTGCTACTGATTATGGAATTAAAAGTAGTAAAGAAGGTATAAAAATTGATATTGATGGAGAAACTTCTTATATCGATCATGGATCTATTGCTATTGCTGCTATTACAAGTTGTACAAATACTTCCAACCCTTCTGTTATGATTGGAGCAGGTTTAATTGCTAAAAAAGCTATTGAACTTGGTTTGTCTCGAAAACCATGGGTCAAATCTAGTCTAGCGCCTGGGTCACAAGTAGTTGATGACTACTTAGAAGCTGCAGGCCTTCAAACTTATCTAAATGATCTAGGTTTTAATATTGTTGGCCATGGATGTACTACATGTATTGGTAACAGTGGGCCTTTAATTGAATCAGTAGGAAATGCTGTAGATGAAGAAGACCTTGTCGTTTCAGCAGTCCTCAGTGGGAATAGAAACTTTGAAGGAAGAGTACACCAGCAAGTGAAAGCTAGTTTCTTGGCTTCTCCAATGTTAGTTGTTTCATATGCATTAGCAGGTACTGTTAACATTGATCTGGAAAGTGAACCTGTAGGTTATAACTCAGAAGAGCAAGCAATTTATTTGAAAGATATTTGGCCAACACACGAAGAAGTTCGCGATACAATGAATAAAGCACTAAATGCTGATATGTTTATAAAACGATACAGCTCAGCATTTGAAGGTGATACCAGATGGCAAAATCTACCTGTGCCAACAGGTAATTTATATAATTGGGATCCTACATCAACATACATACAAGAGTTTCCAATTTTTGATGATATATCACTTGAACCGGATGATATAACAGATATTAGTAATGCAAGAGTGTTTGCTGTACTTGGTGACTCAATAACTACAGACCATATATCTCCAGCTGGAGGAATATCTATCTCGAGTCCTGCCGCAGAATATTTGCAGGATAAGGAAGTAGCACAAAAAGATTTCAATAGTTATGGATCCAGACGAGGTAATTATGCAGTTATGGTACCAGGAACTTTTGCAAACATACGACTAAAAAACGGTATCGCACCTGATACAGAAGGTGGATATACCACTCATTTCCCCACAGGTGAAGTTGTTTCTCTTTTTGAAGCCGCTCAACGTTATAGGTCGGAAAATACACCTTTAATTGTTCTTGCTGGTAAAGAATATGGATCAGGAAGTTCAAGAGATTGGGCAGCAAAAGGACCATTTTTACTAGGTGTTAGAGCAGTAATTGCAGAAACATATGAGAGGATTCATAGGAGTAATCTCATAGGAATGGGTGTAATTCCACTTCAATATCTAGATGGAGAAAATAAAGAATCTCTCAATATCGAGGGTAATGAAATAATTGATATAGATGGACTCGCAGATAACTTAACACCTGGAAAAATAGTTAATGTTACTGCTACTAAAACTGATGGAACAAAAACTTCATTTAAAGCAAAAGTAAGAATAGATGCTAATATTGAAGTTGACTATTATCATCATGGTGGAGTTCTTCAATATGTTCTTCGCAAAATGGTCAAGGAAAATAAATAATGTACGTCCAAGTTTCTAGCATAGATATATATCCTGGAAAACTTGAACAAATTAAAACTATTTTTCAAGAATCGGTTTTACCACTTATTGAAAATCAACCCGGCTTTGTTAAATTTCATCTATATAGCAATGAAAAAGATAACATCATCATAGTTAATAGCTTTTGGAATACCAAAGAAAATATAGAAACAGTTTTTACAAGTGGTATTTATCAAGAACAAGTTTCAAAATTTGAAAAACTTTTTTCAAGTTC
>CAYOMB010000098.1:2564-5246 GCA_964404955.1 uncultured Dehalococcoidia bacterium | reverse complement strand
GTATGCATTCTAGTTACCATATCGCCCCAATCATCTACCAATGACGGTTCGAGTTGTAGTTGTAAATGTTTTGTAAGAACTGAATCGATACCACTATTTTTTAACACCAAAGGTACTTCATAAATACTTTTAACAGTAGGAAGTACTACGACAGAATCTTTTTGAACATCACAAAATAATGCTAGTTTATCTAGAATACCGTTTGAAACATCAAAATCACTCCGAGCAATTATTGCGTCAGGCTGTATGCCGATACTGCGTAATTCTTTTACACTGTGTTGTGTGGGTTTTGTCTTAATTTCTCCAGTAGCCTGTATAAATGGAAGAAGAGTAACGTGAATGTTATAAACATTTTCTCTACCGACTTCGTGCCTTATCTGTCTAATTGCTTCAAGAAAAGGTAATCCCTCAATATCGCCAACAGTACCTCCAACTTCTACAACAACAACGTCCGCTTGACTTTCTTGAGCCAAATCCTTGATGTGGTTCTTAATTTCGTCAGTTACTTGAGGTACTACCTGAATTGTACCTCCAAGGTAATCTCCACGTCGTTCTTTTTGAATTACACTACTGTAGATTTGTCCAGCAGTTACATTTGATGAAGCAGTTAATTCCAGATCAATAAATCGTTCATAATGACCTAAGTCCAAATCCGTTTCACATCCATCTTTGGTAACAAAAACTTCTCCATGTTGATACGGGGACATAGTTCCAGGATCCACATTAAGGTAAGGATCTAATTTCATTACAGAAACATCTAAACCTTTATGCTTTAATAAACGACCAAGTGATGCGACAGTAATACCTTTCCCTACGGAACTTACAACACCACCTGTTACAAAAACATATTTAGTCATAGAGCATCAATAATCGAAAAGAAAATAGGTAAAACTGTAAACTATTACTAGATGTTAAATAACTATTCATATTGATGTCAAGAATATATGTATTCAATTTTGAGTTAGCATTTGAAAAAATTTATCAATAACATATATAGTTATTAAAATTTATTCGATAATTAGGAGCATCATTGAGAATAACGAGTGGAGTTTATAAAGGACTAAATATCACAATTCCTAAAAGTTCAACAATTAGACCAACATCTGAGAAGATAAGAATGGCAGTGTTTAATACATTGAGGGATATAATTTCTCATAGTACAGTACTAGACATATTTGCTGGGAGTGGGGCAATGGGAATCGAAGCCCTAAGTAGAAAAGCATCTTCTGTAGATTTTATAGAAAAAGATCGCCAGTTGTGTAAACTTATAAACGAAACTTTGACATATATAAACCAACAGCATTTGTGTCATGTGATCCAAGGAAATGCAACCACAATTTTAAATCAGTTAGATTCAAAATACGATATCATATTTGCTGATCCACCTTATGATTATACTAACAAAGAAGAAATATTATCCTTTATTGAAAAATCTGAATTGCTAAATCCTGAGGGTATGATAATATTGGAACATCGTTCAAATGAGAATATAAATGAAATGGTATTAAATTTAGAAAGATTTGACGTAAGAAAATATGGGGATACCCAAATTTCTTTTTATAAAAATATAATTTAACCTAATACACAAATATGGTAACAGTTTTATATAACGGAACATTTGATCCAGTAACAAAAGGGCATGAAGATTTAGTTTACAGAGCTGCTGAATTATTTGATGAAGTTGTTGTAGGCGTATTTGATACCCCAGCAAAATCATTATTGTTTACTACTGATGAAAGAGTTCAATTATTTTCACAATCTACTAAATCACTAAATAATGTAAGAATTCAACCTTATACTGGGCTTTCTGTCGACTTTGCAGCATCAATCAATGCTAAAGCAATTATACGAGGTGTACGAAGTATTACTGACGCAGATTATGAAGCAACTATGGTAATGATGAACAGAAAATTGCAACCAAATTTGGATACTGTGTTATTATATACTAGTTTAGAATATCAGTTTGTAAGTTCAACTCTGATTAAAGAAGTTGCAAAATACAAAGGTGATGTTAGTGAATTTGTATCTGAACACGTGGCAAATGCTATAAAAATGAAGTATGCTAATGGAAGTTAACTTCATGAAAGGAGGAAATCATAGATATTCTACCGATCATAGATAAATTAGAAGAAATTATACTTGCTGGATCAAAGATGCCTTTGACTAAAAAGAATTTAGTTGATGCACCTGAGGCACTTTTGCTTATTGATCAACTACGAATGGCAGTACCTGAGGATGTTTCCAGAGCTACTGAAGTCTTGGCAAGAAAAGATGACATACTTAATCAATCACTTGATGAAGCACGCAAAATTCGATCGTCCGCCGAAAGTGAATTTCGAAACAAAATAGAGGACAGCGAGCTAACTAAAGAAGCTGAAAAAGAAGGTGAGCGAATCATTCAGGAAGCACAACAAAAAGTACAACGAATTGTTGAAACTGCTGATAAAAAAGCTGTCCAAATGTTAAAAGATGCGGACACTTACTCATTTCAAGTTTTGTCTGAATTAGAAACCAACTTACAATCAATCATTACCACCGTACAAAATGGTTTAGGAACACTCAAAAGAAGTGACGATTCAGAATCTAAACCAAGTGATGAAGCTCCCAAAAAAAGAAAATCAAAAACCACTTCTGAAGTTTCTAAATAGGCATATCTAAAAACTAGTATTCCTTTTAATATTT
>CAYOMB010000098.1:0-2464 GCA_964404955.1 uncultured Dehalococcoidia bacterium | reverse complement strand
CAATTTGATGACATAGGGGAATTAATTGCGGTGTTCTCTTTGCTGCCATAATTCCTGCAATACGAGAAACACTCAAAACATCACCTTTTGGATTATTTGCTTCAAGTACTTGCAAAATAATATCTTGACTCACTTTCACGTAACCTTTGGCAGTAGCAATACGTTCTGTATCAGTTTTTTGACCAACATCTACCATTTGCACATTACCTTCTTCAGAGACATGAGAAAGATTATTGTTTTTTACCATTTCGGCCTTTCCTTGAGCTAAATCATTCACTTTTTCATTATAATAATCACCACTATGACCTTTTACCCAATACCAAGAAATATTGCTATGTTTTTGAATTTTACTTTCTAATTTATCCCATAGGTCTATATTTGCTTTTTTCTTCCATCCCTTGGTAATAGTGTTCAATACGTACAAACTATCAGAGAACAACTCAACAATTGACCCAGATTCAAGATAATCTAATGCCTCGATTACAGACTGTAATTCCATTCGATTATTAGTAGTATCTAAATCTGCGCCAGATAACTCCTTTTCATTTCCATCAGGATATATTATTACAGCTCCCCATCCACCTGGGCCTGGGTTGCCTAAACATGAACCATCTGTGTAGATTTTTATCATAGGTTAAACTTATCCACCAATCGCATACATTTCAATTTTTTTAGTAGGCTTCTTCTTTTTTGTATCAAATCTCTTTTGTGAATATTGATCTGACCTATTTCCCCATATCTGTATTATTTTATCTTTTAAAAAATTTTCGTCTCCAGAATCCAAACTTGGCTTAAGATCAAAACCAATATCTGAAAAAAGACATGTATATAGCTTACCGTCAGTCGATAGTCTTATCCTCGAACAATTTCCACAAAATGGATCGCTCACAGAAGAGATAAATCCTATTTCTGCAGAATCGTCATTATATTTCCATCTATTAGCTACTTCATTTATATATTGTTTTTCCAACGCAGTAATTCCAAATTTGTCATTAAGCATTTTGGCAATTGTTGCAGATGGAACAACTTCAGATTTATCCCACCCATTCAAGTTCCCAACATCCATATATTCAATAAATCTTAATATGTGACCCTTGGATTTAATATATTCTGCAAGTTCTAATAAATTTTTATCGTTCTTTCCCTTTTGAACAACTGTATTAATTTTTATTGGATCAAATCCTAATTTTTCAACAAGCTCTAATCCTTGAAGTACAGTATTTAATTCAGCATTAACTCCATTCATTTCTTTAAACAAGGCTTCGTCTATGGTATCAATACTAATTGTAATCCTTTTCAATCCAGCTTCATGGAGTTTTTCAGCAAATCTAGTCAATAAATAGCCATTCGTAGTAAGTGCTAAATCTTCAATCCCCGGAATTTGTATTAACATTTTTACTAACAAATCAAGATCTTGCCTCAATAAAGGTTCTCCACCAGTAAGTCTAATCTTTGAAACCCCTAAATCAGCAAAGACTCTCGCTATTTTTTCTATTTGTTCAAAGGATAATACTTGGTCTTTTGGCAAAAACTTATATCGTTCTCCATATATCTCTGCCGGCATACAATAAGGGCAACGAAAATTACAACGATCTGTTACTGAAATTCTTAAATCTCTAATTGGTCTATTAAATAAATCTTTTACCATGTTACTTTTCGAAGAGCTCCTATTATCAAGAAAGATTAATGAGTATTTGCTAAATTTTTAGTAATACACATAATAACAGAAAATTAAATAATAGTTTAAATCAATTCCATAAGTATTACTTGAAACAAATAACTCGCGTTGTTACACTTATCTCCAATATTATACCCGTATTCAATTTAGTACTCTAAAAAGAGGAGTTTACTATTATATTTCTACAAGAATATTTAGACTCAATTAACATAGACAATCATCTCAAATCCACATTGATTGCTATTGCAAATGGCGCACTGCTAGTTCAAGAAAAAGTTGATCGATTAAGTATTGATGGTCACTCAGGATCAACAGGAGACATCAATGTACAAGGTGAAGTTGTTCAAAAACTTGATGAATTAGGTTCCACTATTTTTATTAATTCTTTTCGTACATCTGAAAGCGTTTCTATAGTTGGATGTGAAGAGCTTGAAGAACCTGAATATATTTCTAATGACCCAAACTTAAACATGGTAAACATGGATCCGGTAGATGGATCAAGTAATATTGATGTTTCAGTGAGTATTGGCTCTATATTTGGAATATGGCCAGGATCTACTGTAAACAAAATTACGAATAAATCATTATTACGTCCAGGAAATGAACAAATAGCAGCAGCATACGTAGTATATGGTTCTAACACAATTATGATAATAGCCACAGATAATGGTGTAAGTGGATTTACTCTTGATAGTCAAAGTAATAATTTTATACTTACTCACCCAGCTATATCTCTTCCGGAGAGTTGTACATATTACAGCGTAAACTATGGAAATTGGAGTGGAT
>CAYOMB010000097.1:0-5280 GCA_964404955.1 uncultured Dehalococcoidia bacterium | reverse complement strand
CCAATAACTTTTTCTGCAAAAATTCCTGTTGCTATCACACCGATAATACCTCCGATACCGTGTACAGCAAAAACATCTAAAGCATCGTCTAAGTTAACTTTATTTTTAAAATAGACAGCATAAAATGTTACAATTCCTGTTATAACACCAATGATTAAAGCAGAATCCACACCAACAAATCCAGAAGCTGGAGTAATAGTTGCCAATCCTGCAATTGCACCTGTTGCAGCGCCAACACCACTAACTTTGCCACCATGAGTCATACCAAGTATTACCCAAACAACCATCGCAGTTGCTGCAGCTGTATTAGTGACTAGAAATGCACTGACAGCTTGTCCATTTGCTGCTAGACCAGATCCAGCATTAAATCCAAACCAACCAAACCAGAGCATTGATGCCCCAAGAATAACAAAAGGTACATTATGTGGTTCTATACCCTGTTCAATATTTCTTCTTCTTCCAACTAATGCTGCAGCAGCAATTGCTGCCATACCTGCATTAATGTGAACTACTGCACCACCAGCAAAATCTAGAGCACCTCGTTGTGCAATCCAGCCTGATGGATCCCAAACCCAGTGTGCTATAGGTGCGTATACCACTGTTACCCAAAGAACTAGAAATACTAAATAGGTTTTAAATTTAAATCTCTCACAAAATGCACCAGTAATAAGTGCTGGTGTAATAATTGCAAACATCATTTGAAAAATAGCAAATACCTGTGCATCAGGAGTATCAACTCCATTAAGTGCAAAGTTTGAAAGTGATCCTATATAGGCATTCCCGCCTTCACCAAAAGCAAGTGTGTATCCCCATAAAACCCAAACAACACTAATTACTCCTAATGAAATAAAAGAATACATTACAGTCGATATAACATTTTTTCCTCGTACCAAACCTCCGTAAAAGAAAGCTAAACCAGGTGTCATAAATAATACTAAAGCTGATGCTATTAACATCCAAGCTATTGACCCAGAATCCATATACTCCTCCTAATCCCATATTATTTTTTCCAAAAAACCATTAGAAATCAATCTATAGAAGAAATGTTAAATTCTTGTTACAAATAAGTTATATATATGTAAAGCATAGTTGTTAGAATTAGATAAAACTATTTAGTTGATATTTAGAATACTTTTGTTATGTTGTCCAAGAGTGGGTGCAGGTCCTTTTATTTCAAGAGTAGCTTGTGACAATTTATAAGGAAAACTAGTATATGGTAAAACTCCTGCAATAGGATGATTAATCTCTTGATAAAATTCGCGGCTATTCAATTGCTTAGATTTATATAAGTCTGCAGCAGTATTGACCGGAAAAGCAGGTACATGTGCGTCTTGGCATGCACGATAAATATCTTCTTTTTTTCTTGTACAGGTCCACTGTGAAAGTAACTTTTCAAGGTCTACCCAATTTGTTTGTCTAGCTTTGCGTGTTTCATATTTCGGATTCGTAGACCATTTAGGGTTATCAATTATTTTTAACCAGGCTTCCCATTGATGATCTTCTCTAGGAGAAATAGTGATATATCCATCCACAGTAGGAAGCATTGCGACAATAGCACCAACTTTCCTATCACTTGCTTTTCTTGATTGACGTTTTTTTGAAAAGGCTGCATCAGCTATTGGACCTTGTGGCATCATTGTGATAGATTCCAGTTTTGAAATATCTATATGAGTTCCTCGTTGTGTTTGTAATTGATTGAATACCGAAATCATTGTTGCAGTTGCTGCTGATAGACCAGAAACAAATTCTGATTGATGCCCACCTGCTCTAATAGGAGGCTCTTGATTGGGATCTTCGACTGAACTGGCTATTATATGTGCATAACTACTCATATGAAAAAGAATCAAATCATTAGCTTTATAATCTTTGTAGGGGCCTGTTAAACCAAATGGCGTAATAGTAGCTATTATCAATTTAGGAAACATTTTTGTTAATTTTGCATAATCAAATCTAAAATCTGAATTCATTTGGTATGATTGATCTTCAATTAAAACATCAGAAGTTTCTAAAAGGTGATATAAACGGTTTATATGTTCTTTATTATCAAAGTCTATAGTAATACCGAGTTTACTGGTATTGAGCGACAGAAAAAGCCCACTTTTTTCAGGATTTTCGATGTTGTTAGGAAATGGGCCTATTTGTCTTGATACATCACCTTCTAAAGGTTCAACTTTGATAACATCAGCACCTAAATCAGCAAGTAATTTTGATGCGAATGGGGCGGCAATATGTTGCCCGATTTCAATGACTTTTAGTGTTTCTAATAATTTAGGGTTATTACTCAAATTTTTATTGTCCTTTAAATTCTGGTTTTCTTTTTTCTGAGAAAGCAAGTCTTCCTTCAGCGTGATCTTCAGACTGTCTAGCAAATACCTGTGCAATACCTTGATAATCAAACGCAGTATCTAGGTCTTTATTCCATCCCTTATAGATAGCTGACTTAGTTAAGCCTAATGATCTTGTAGGCCCATTTGCTAATCTTTTAGCAAATGCTAATGTTTCTTCTTCTAATTTGTCATCTGGAACAATTTTATTAATTAATCCCAGTCTTTCAGCTCGCTCAGCATTTATTGAGTCTCCAGTAAATGCTAATTCCAAAGTTAAACCAATACCTATATGATAGTGTAATTGGTTTGCTCCTGTAGCTTGTGCCCATTTAATGAATGGAATGGCCATATCTAGAGTTTCTGAGGCTATACGGATGTCTGTCCCCATTGCTAGATTAAATCCACCCCCGTGAGCATGTCCTCGCAAACTTCCTATAATTGGTTTTGCGAGTCTTCTCATCGCATTAACTACTAAAGTCCAGCGATTTGTTCCAAAGGTATAGTGTTTAACTTCATCTGGACCAGTTTCCCTAGGAAATTTATCATTTTCCATGCCTTTTAGGTCGTCTCCAGCACAAAACGATCGCCCTGTCCCAGTGAGTATAATACATCTTACATTATCATCCATTTCACAGTCATTTAATGCATCGAGGAATTCGTATCCGAGCTCTATATTAATCGCATTTAATCTTTCAGGTCTATTTAATGTAATCGTGGCAATAGATTCAGCTTTTTCTAAAGTTATAGTGTTATATTTAGTAGACATATGACTCCTATCAATTCTAAATTTTTGTCACTTTAGCATAAATTCATACTATTTCGAACCCGTAAATAGAAAAAACCATCACTATCCTTTTACTTTCAAACTGTAGTGATGGTTTTTTGTAATTATTTACTATATTTTAACTAAATTGTCCGCTTTCAGTGGATCCTGCTAATGCAGTTGTTGCTGAGTCTCCTCCAGTTATAGACATAATAACTTTGTCAAAATATCCAGCACCTACTTCTTGTTGATGTTTTGTTGCTGTGTATCCATTTTCTTCCAAAGAAAATTCCCGGTCTTGCAATCGTACATATGCAGGCATTCCTTCTTCTTTAAATTCTTTAGCTAATTCAAATGCATTTAGGTTTAACATATGCCAGCCAGCTAGTGTGATAAATTGGTATTTATAACCCATTTCTGCCAATTTATCTCTGAATTCAGTGGTTGTTTTTTCATCGATATTTGCTCTCCAATTAAATGAAGGTGAACAATTATAAGCCATTAATTTATCTGGAAATTCAGCATGAATAGCATCTGCAAATTCTTTTGCTTCGTCTAGGCTTGGATGTGACGTTTCAAACCACAATAAGTCTGAATAAGGTGCAAATGCTAAGCCTCTTTGAATAGTAGACTCCATGCCACCTGTTACTTGAAAATATCCTTCAGCTGTTCTTTCACCAGTTAAAAACTTGCGATCTCTTGGATCAATATCACTTGTTAGTAAAGTTGCATCGAGTGCATCAATTCTTCCTATCAATATAGTTTCAACATCTAAAACATCTGACGCCAATCGTGCAGCATTTAAGGTGTTAATAAATTGAGAGGTAGGTACCAATACTTTGCCTCCCATATGCCCACATTTTTTTTCAGCAGCTAATTGATCTTCAAAATGAACTCCAGAGGCACCACTTTCAATCATATTTTTCATAAGTTCAAACGCATGTATAGGGCCTCCAAATCCTGCTTCAGCATCAGCAACTATAGGTGCAAGCCAATTGACTGAGTCTTCGCCATTTAATTTACTGATTTGATCTGCTCTTAATAATGCATTATTAAGTGTTTTAACTAATGTTGGAACACTATTTGAAGGGTAGAGGCTTTGATCAGGATATGTTTGACCTGCTGTATTACCTACTCCGTCTCCAGCAACTTGCCATCCACTCATGTAAAGAGATTTAAGTCCAGCTTTAACCATTTGTGAAGCCTGTGATCCAGTCAAGGCGCCAAAAGTAGATACATAAGGATCAGAATGAAGAAGGGACCATAATCTTTCTGCACCAGCTTGTGCTACAGTGTTTTCTATCTTTAATGAACCTCTTAAGGCGACTACATCTTCAGCAGTATAATTTCGTTTTATACCTTTGTATCGTTCTGATTCATTCCATTTTCTATTTAATTCTTCTATTTGATCTTCTTTACTAGGCCAAAACATTTTGAAAAATCCTTTCAATAAGTTATATAAGTAACAAAAAACTACATGATAAAAAAAGACGCACAATAATACGAAATAATTATGTATATGAAATTATATATATGAAATCCGTAAATATTTAGTGTTATATTTATATTATCGAATATAAATAGTACTAATTCCATCACTTATTTTATTATCTATTATCTTGTGGTATTTATCAATATGATGATATCTATATTTTCTATAGATTTTATCTATGGCTATCTTGCTGTGCTAAAGCCTACTTAATTTGTTTCCGATTTACTTAATTTTTTTTTATTCTATTGATGGGAATAAATTAGTTTACTCTGGCTACTAAATAGGAGGAATTATGAATACTGAATACATTCATGTTGAAGAAAATGATGGGGTTTTATTTATAAAAATGGATGATCCTAAAACAAGAAATGCTTTGGGTTCAGATATGTCTGATGAAATTAACGATCAATTAGATAGGCTTGAATCCGATCCCAATTTACGTGTCTTAGTTTTAAGTGGCGAAGATCCTTCTTTTTGCTCTGGTGCAAATGTTCGTAACTTTAACAAAAACATTGAAGAACGAGAGAAACAAGCAGCTGATAATTTAGATGTCGAACAGTCTATTTCTGCATGGGAACGTATGGAAGCTGTATACGCAAACAAGACCGATGAGAGAGATCGTTTACGCTTTTTACCATTAAGGATACATAATTTACAGAAACCTTCTATTGCTATGGTTAATGGTTATGCGATGGGTA
>CAYOMB010000096.1:0-5329 GCA_964404955.1 uncultured Dehalococcoidia bacterium | reverse complement strand
CTCTTAATAATTTTGATAATATTCTCTCTAATCCTCCTGAATGCTTTAATAAATTCAGATTAATAATAGATGAAGGATTATATGATTGTTTGGATTCATTTGCTAATGAATTAAATACAACAATGGGTTATCATTTAGGCTTCACGGATGAAGATGGTAATTTATTAGAAAAACGATTAGCTGGTAAGTCTTTGAGGCCTACCTTAAGTTTACTTGTATGTGAGTCTTTAACAAATGATTATCTACCTGTTTACAATTCAGCACTTGCAATTGAATTAATTCATAATTTTTCTTTAATTCATGACGATATCCAAGATAGGGATACTGAACGTCGACATAAAAAAACCGTTTGGGCATTATGGGGAGAGCCAAGAGCACTATGGATAGGTAATACCATGCGTTCCCTTGCCGATTTTGTTCAATCAGATATTGATCTCGATTCATCTATTATGCTAAAAGCAGCGGAACTTTTATCTCAAGCTTCAATGGAAATGATTGAAGGGCAATTTATGGATGTTCAATTTGAAAATCGATTAAATGTAACTAGTGATGAATATTTATCAATGATTTCTAAAAAAACTGGTGCTTTGATTAGATGCTCTTCTGAACTTGGAGCATTACATTCATTGAATGATGAATATATAACAACAAAATTTAGAGATTTTGGAATACATTTAGGTAGAGCATTTCAAATACGAGACGATACTTTAGGTATTTGGGGGGATACAAAAATCACTGGTAAACCAGTCGGTAGTGATATTTTACGAAAGAAAAAAACATATCCAATTTTATTAGCTCTAGATATCGCAAATGAAGCAAAAAATAAAGAATTGGATAGTTTAATGTTTTCATCTGAGCTTTCTGATTTTGAAATGGAGAAAATTATTTCAATAATGAGTGATTTTAAAGTTTTTGAAAAATCCCAATCTATGATTGAATATCATTCAGAATTAGCCTTGGATTGTATTAATAGCGTCAAAGATTCATTAACAAAGTGGGGTTATAATCAATTATGTCAGTTAACAAATTACTTAGCTTATAGATTATCTTAATAGGTGTAGATGGTGTCATTTTGAAAAGTTATCAATTAGAGGATTTGGCTTTTCAATATTGTGAATCTTTAGCGAAAAGTAATTATGAAAATTTTTTTATCGGAACATTATTTCTGCCTAGAAAAATAATAAAACATTTTCATTCAATTTATGCCTATTGCCGTATGATCGATGATTTCGGAGATGAATTTTCTGGAGATTCAAATAATTATCTTAATTACGCTGAAGAACAATTAAATTTATGTTATCTAGGCAAACCGGATTCATTACTTTTCCATGCTCTTCATAAAACTATATGTGAATTTAGTATCCCAATACAACCCTTTTTGGATTTGATAGAAGCTAATCGAATGGATCAAAACATTAAACGCTATAATACATTTTCTGATCTTTTAATCTATTGCGAAAAGTCAGCAAACCCAGTTGGTCAGCTTGTATTATATCTACTAGGTTTTACTGAGGACAAATGTATTCAACTTTCTAATTTAACTTGTACGGGGTTACAATTGGCAAACTTTTGGCAGGATATTGAAGAAGATTACATAGTAAGAGATCGTATATACATTCCTTTAGAAGATATGGAAAATTTTGAATATAATGAAAAGCAATTATGGAACCGTGAATATAATCAATGTTTTGTTAATATGATGGAATTTCAGATTAATAGAACATTAGAATATTTCTCAAATGGTATAAAATTATTAGACCATATCTCAGGAAGCTCAAAAATAGAAATTGCTATGTTTAATCTTGGGGGGTTAGGAATTTTGGAAAAGATCAAGAAAAGGAAGTACAATGTTTTTTTAGGCCGACCCAAATTAACACGCATAGATAAAGCGGTACTTTTATTAAAATCAGTTTTGATTTCTAATTGGTTAGGATACAAATTATTTGGACATATTAGGCATTAGTGATACACATCTAAAAGATGCTTTTGATCATTGTGAACAAGTCACAAAAAATCAGGCTAGAAATTTTTATTATGCTTTTATAACACTACCAATGCAAAAAAAAAGAGCGATTTACACTGCATATGCTTTTTGTAGAATATGTGATGATGCAGTAGATAACAATAAGTCAATAATTGAAAAAAAACGCTTATTAGATAGTATTGAAGATAATTTAAAATCTGGAATTAATTCGGATGTTTTGACCTTAAAAAGCGATCCAATCATTTTAGCAACATGTGCAATAATCAAAGAATTTAATATTTCGGAACAATATTTTTTCGATGTTATCGATGGAGTAAGGATGGATATTGAATTTAAATTTTTCACTACTTTTGAAGAAGTAAAAGAATATTGCTATAAGGTTGCAAGTGTTATCGGGTTAATTTGTATTTCCATATTTGGATATACAAATCCCAAAGCTATAGATTATGCAATTGATTTTGGCTTAGCAATGCAACTCACTAATATACTGAGAGATATTCCAGATGATTTAGCTGAAAATAGATGTTACTTATCATTGGATGAAATGGATCAATTTAATTATTCAATAAATTTACTTTCAGGATCTTTATATAATAACGATTTCATACAGTTGATGAAGTTTGAAGTAAATAGAGCAAAAAAATATTTTGAATCAGGATCAATGCTCCTTCCTCTTGTTGATACAGATTCTCGTATTTGTTTAAAAATTTTATCAAGAATCTATAGCAAAATATTGAAAAAAATCGAAAAGTCGAATTACCATATTTTCAATACCAAGTATAGATTAAACACATTTGAAAAATTATCGATTATGGGATTTACATGGTTGCAATACAAAATAACCAAAAAATAAGTGAACAGACTGCAATTGTAATAGGTGGAGGAATTGCTGGTATTTATAGCGCCATTTTATTACAAGAAAAGGGTTATAAAGTCTCATTAATAGAACGGAGAAAATTTTTAGGAGGAAGAACCTATTCTGTCAAACAATCCTCCAATAAATCGTATGATAATGGACAGCATTTACTGATGGGTTGTTATGATAAGTTCTTACAACTTCTTACAAAAATAGATAGTTTGTCAGGGGTAAATTTTCAGGATTCATTCAGTGTTAAAATAGCTGATAAAAGAGGGAAAACGGGCATTATACGAGATACAAAATATATCCCATATGGATTTATGTTATTAGTTTCACTTCTAAAATATCCTCACATTGGATTTCAGGAAAAATTGCGTGCGATACTTACCTTGGTCAAAATGAAATTTATTAATAGAAATAATGTTAAATATCAAGATATTACATTTTCCCAATGGTTAAAAAACAACTCTCAATCAAAAAATGTAATTGAAAAATTCTGGAACTTAGTTGTATTGCCGACATTAAATGATCATGTTGATAATGTTAGTGCAGATATGGGATTAATGGTTTTTCAAGAATCCATTTTAAAGGGGAACAACTACGTAAAATTAGGATTTCCTCAGGGTACATTAGATGAAATAATATCAATTCCAGGTAGTAATTATATTGAAAGTAATGGTGGGACTTTATATTTAGGTAACAGTGTAAATAAATTAGTTTATGACAATAACAATATAACTAGTATTGAATTGAGAGATGGAACTCATTTATCTGCAGACGTAATTATAAGTGCTGTACCATCACATTCACTTTATTCTTTTCTTCCTGATAAATTACTAAATCATGAATTTTTTAACCAATTACCTAATATACAATATTCATCTATTGTAAATATTCATATTTGGTTGAATAGAAAGATAATGAATGATCAATTTATCAATATTATTGATAGTCCATTACAGTGGATTTTTAATAAATCATCTCAAGATAATAAGTCTCAATTGTTAGATATTTCTATAAGTGACGCTAAGCATTTACTACATAAAACAACAGTGGAAATAATTGAATCAATATTTGAAGAACTAAAGTCTATTTTCCCACAATTTCAAATTAAATTTGTAGAAAAATATAAAATAATCAAAGAAAGAAAAGCTACATTTAGATGTATACCTAATAGTAAGAAATATCGCTTGACTAATACTACTCCTGTAGATAATTTGTATATTGCTGGAGATTGGGTCGATACCGGATGGCCGTCTACTATGGAGAGCGCAGCTTTGAGTGCGTATAATGCAGTTAATTTAATTCAATCTTCTAATAAACAATAAATAAGTATTTCTTAGGGAGAATAAAAATGAAACCAAAAGAATGGGATTTGTCAGGGAAAAATGCACTTGTGACTGTAGGAGGAGACTTTATATCTACTTCTGCAATTTTAGCATTAGAGGAAGCAGGTGCAAATGTGTGTATACTCAATTTTGAATCTCATGGTGCTAATGAAAATACAAATATATTTTTCACCGAAAGAAATAATCGAGAGTCACTTGTTGCAACCTTAGATAAAGTAGAAAATCAATTTGGGAATATAGATATCTTAGTTAATTGTGCTCAAACTGTATTAGGTAAATCATTTGTTGATACTACTGATAGCGAGCTTAATTTTTTGATTGATTCTAATATAAGAAACACCTTATTAGTATTACAAGAGGTTGGTAAAAAAATGTTAAACCATCAATACGGTAGAATTATTAATGTTATTTCTGCTTTAGCTCAGATAGGTTTAAAAAATGCAGTTTTATACTCTGCCACACAATCTGCTGTTGAACAGGTTACTAAATCTCTTTCATTGGAATGGGCACTAGAAAATATAAGAATTAATTCTATTGCTATGGGGTGGTTTAAGGATCAGATCTCAGACGAATCACAGAAACAAAATTTATCTAAATATATACCTTTAAGAAGGCTAGGTGAATCAGAGGAAATAGGACCTTTACTAGTTTACTTGGCTTCTGAATTTAGTGATTTTGTTACTGGGCAAACTATTTTTGTTGATGGTGGAGCAGCATCACATGCTTAGATTACATTGTAAAAATTAGACCTATCAAAATTCCAAAAGTTATTAGGCTAGTTATACTGATACGTACTATTTCTCTCTTGTATGGTGGGTTATTTTTAATTGAGGTATTTGTTGCTTTAACTACAGGTTGAGAGGTATTTGATGCATCTTTAGTTGCTATTTTGGATTCATCGGATGCGTTTGGTTTACTTTCTATTTTAACTGCATTTTTACCTGGACCAACGTTAGGTACTTTTACTCTATTTTTTCTTGTTTGTGTTTTTGATTTATTTGCCATTTTATTTATTTTTCAAATTGATTAATTACCTATCTAAAACTATAGAATAATAAACAGGTTTGTCAACAACAATCATTACCGTTGAAATGATTTATCATAAATTTCCATAAGTTTATTATTATTGATATGTGT
>CAYOMB010000095.1:1832-5339 GCA_964404955.1 uncultured Dehalococcoidia bacterium | reverse complement strand
AATCCCTATGCAATATTGGATTTTGAAGAATTTTGGGAATGGAATACCAGAGAAATTAATATTATAAATACGGCAGGTATCGTTCCATATACCATTCAATATTTGAATACACCAAATTTTATTTATGAATTTCTACAAACAACAAAATGGAACATTGGAATACTTACTGGTATTACCTTATGGATATTATTTATATCGGCAATAATTTATAACTTTAGATATCCAAAAATTACTGAAATTCTTCTTTTAGTTTGGGGATTTGCTTATTTCATAACCATTGCAACTGTAGAAGTTAAATTTACTCGATATATGTATCCTCTTATACCCATAATGATAATTATAGGTTCAGGATATTTATTCAAAGTACAACATTATCTAAATCAAAAAAAGAATTTTTTACATACAGTTTTTCCTATAGTAATTGCAATACTTGCTACATCGTCAGTTTTATATGGCCTAGCATACACCAACATTTATACAAATGATCATAGTGCTGTTCAGGCAAGTAAATGGATTAATGAAAATATTCCAAAAGGAACGAAAATTATAAATGACAATCATTGGGATGAATCAATCCCTGATATTTATGGTTATCAAATAAAACAAATACCTATATTCGAATCTGATACACAAAATAAAGGATTTGATATAGCAATGGATTTGTCATCTTCTGAGTATGTGATCTTTTATAGTAATAGAACCTATAATGCAATATTTAATAATTCATCTCAATATCCAATTAGTGCTTCATATTACAATAGTCTTTTTAATGGTGAGTTAGGATATTCATTAGTTAAATCAATTACTCAATACCCAGAAATTTTAGGCATTCATTTTCAGCACGATACTTTTTCCATCAATAACATACCTACACCTATTGGTTTCCCAACTGATGATGATTCAGGTCTATATTTAAATCTTGGTTATGGTGACAACGACATTGTCAATTATGACCATCCAGTAGTATTAATTTTTGAAAATATCCAAAAATATAAACCAGACAGAATATATCAAACTATCTATAGTGGGCGAACCAATTACCCATCAGAACTAAGTTCTATGCTTACTCCTGAAGACAGAATAACGAATAGTAACGGTGGAACTTGGGATACTATTTTTCCTAAAAATCTTTTAGTTGAAAAATTACCTGTTTTATCATGGTTTATCTTATTAGAAATTTTGACACTTCTTTTTTTACCTATATCTTTAATAATCTTTCGCGGTTTACCAGATAAAGGATTTGGAATCAATAAATTACTTTCACTATTTGTAATCGCATACATTACATGGATATTTGTTTATTTAAATATCCTTACATTTACAATGTCCTCGATAATATTAATCGTGGTTATACTTGGAGGAATTTCGTTAAGAGTTTTTTATAAAAACAAAAACTATATAGTCACAACAATTAAAAATAATATCAAAATATTTGTTATAGAAGATTTGATATTTCTTTCAGCCTTTGCATTATTTGTACTAATTCGATGGTTTAATCCCGATTTATGGCATCCATATTTAGGAGGGGAAAAACCAATGGATTTTGCCTATCTGAATGCAATTATAAAATCTACAACAATGCCTCCATACGATCCATGGTTTGCAGGTGGTTATATCAATTATTATTATTTTGGACAGTTTTTTATAGCTGTATACATTGTCCTTTCTGGTATTGTTACAGAAATCGCGTACAATCTCGCTATCCCAACTTTGTATGCATTTACGGCAATTCTCTCGTTCTCAATTGGATATAATATTTATTCTCTTTACCGTGAAAAAATACATCTCAACAGATCATCTTTATTTGCAGGTTTTATTACTCTATTTCTCATAACATTATCAGGTAATTTTGGAATACTTTTTCAAATTATTGATAATCCAAGTTATCTTATGAACCCAACACGATTTGACTGGTGGGGACCAAGTAGAATGATGGAACCTCAGTTCAGTATCACAGAATTCCCTTTTTGGACATTTCTATTTGCTGATTTGCATGCTCACTTAATCGCTCTTCCGTTCACCATATTAACAATACTTCTAGGTTTGAATGTTTGCACTCACTTACTAAAACAAGAGAAAATTTATACGAGACAATTTATTGCTAGTTTTTTATCGTTTGGATTAATATTAGGTTCACTTTCGGTAATTAACACTTGGGATTATCCTACCTATTTAACTATTTCCTTATTTTTTATATTCATCGGACTCTTTACTTCACTGTCATCACTTCAACAAACAATCACAAAACTCATTTTAATATCAATTACACTCATTAGTATCTCTTACCTGTTATATCTACCATATCATTTGGATAGTACAATCTATACGTCAGGATTTCATCTCAGTAATGAACAAACAAATATTTTTGATTTTCTATCGATATATGGCTTTTTCCTTTTTATATTACTTTCATATTTTCTTCTGAAAACACTGAACTATTACCTGTCTTTATCTATTCCCAAAAATCTCATTATCCCAATTAGTATTATTCTCATTTCAACAATTATTGTGATTCTCTCTTTTACACTTTATTTTGGATATTTTACTGTTGGAATTATTCTCATTTTAATAATAATGCTTAAATTAATGATTCCAGACTTATATATGAATTCCTTAGGAAATCGATATTATTTCTTTCCCTTATTTTTCATATTACTTTCGTTAGGTATCTGTATTTTTGTAGATATATTTACTATCGATAATGATATCAATCGAATGAATACAGTCTTTAAATTTTACAATCAAGCATGGATTCTCTTTTCTATTGGCTCTGCATTTTTACTCACTATACTACTCGAATCTATAAATTCTAAATTAATATTTAATAACCGAGTCATTACATTCTGTTGGATATTTTTACTTGGGTGTTTTGTTATAAATGCATCTTTGTTTGCAGTATTTGGTACAAACTCAAGAGTAAATAATCGATTTACCACAGAATTCAAAGGTTTAAATGGTATGGAATTTATGCAATACGCAACGTATACAGATACTAAAGCACCTCTCTGGAATCCTGAAATGAATGGTTTAAATTTAAACCATGATTTAGAAGGTATTATGTGGATACGAAATAACATACCAGGATCACCTGTTATAGCTGAGGCTACTACTGAACCTCATAGATATATGTGGGGTAACCGTATATCAATATATACGGGAAATCCTACAGTCATCGGATGGGGATGGCATCAAACACAACAAAGAACATCCGAGGAGTCTATTGAAGAAATAAATACAAGGATCCAAGATGTGAAAGTTTTCTTTTCAACAGAAAATAAAAAGTTGGCCCAGGATATTGCAGAAAAATATAATATTGAATATATATATATTGGTGAATTAGAAAAAATTTATTATCCCAAAGAAGGTTTAGACAAATTTGATTTTATGATTCAAAACGGATTTAAGAAAATTTATTACACAAATGGTTTCTCAGTTTATAGAATCGAAAAATAATAATTATTATTCATCTTCTTGAACTAAAGCTTTTTCCCATGTTAGGTATTTAAG
>CAYOMB010000095.1:0-1732 GCA_964404955.1 uncultured Dehalococcoidia bacterium | reverse complement strand
ATAATTATTATTCATCTTCTTGAACTAAAGCTTTTTCCCATGTTAGGTATTTAAGCATAAGTTCTCGATTCCCCAGCGGGTGAACAAAAACATCATCTGGATAATTGTATTTTGTATTATCATCAGCGGTTAGTGGAAAGTTTTTAGACTTCCAGTCCTCTAAACCACCAGTTAAAACTACTGTGTTATTGTATCCTAAATCATTTAATATCTTTGTAGAAAGAGAAGATCGAAGTCCATCATTACAAACTAATATTATCTTCTCCGCTTTATTGGAGACCACAGTTTCTATATATAACTCTAACCAATCCTTTGGAAGCCAATACGAATTTTCAATATGGCCTTCATTATATTTTACGCTATTTCCTAAAAATAAAAGCGTCTGATTTTCGTTGTTATTTATACTATCAAGTAAATCATTTGAACTAATAGATTTGTAATCTGCAGGAAGATCTAAATTAGGTTTTGCGAATTCTGAACTATACTTAAATTCATCACTAGAGCATTCATTCATACCACCCAAAACCACTTGGATATTGTCATACCCCATTCTTTTTAGCCAATATGCAGCAACTGTCGACCGAGTCATATCATTACAAACTAAAATAACTCGTGCATTTTTCACACCAATAGTTTCATCAGTACGCTGAATTAACTGACCGCCTGCCATCCAATCGAATCCTGATAAATGAGATTGTCTATATTCAGATTCGGTTCTAACGTCTACAAAGTAGATATTGTTTTCAATATTTTTATTAAAAAGATTTTTCAGTTCAACTTGATCGATGATTTGTATCCCATTTTGTTTACGCATATTTTCAGCTAATTCTTGAGCAAGTTTCTTGAAATCCGCATTTGTATCAACAAAATCTTCCACATCATTATCATATTGAAGTTCGTACCCTGCTAATAACCAGCCCATGGTGCCATCTTTCAAAGAAAGAATATCCTTATAACCTAAAGAATGCATTAAGCTCGCCCCAATAATACTTCTTGTTCTACCACCACAATGGATTACGATTTGACCATCAAATTCTTTATCCAATTCAGGAACTCTATTTATTAGTTCTCCATTTGGAATACTTATACTATTTGGCATAGTTGCTCTTGAGTATTCTTCAGGAGTTCTCGTATCAATTAATAATAGCTTTTCTCCATTTTCTATCTTTTCAAAAAGTTCTTCCGGTGTTATTTCGGGAGGATCATCAGTATGCAAAACTTGCTCACCAAAGACTTTACTTGGGACATTCATGCCTTCAGTATACGAATATCCTTCAGTTATCCATTTATCTAACCCACCCTCTAAAACTAATACATTTGAATATCCCAAATAAGAAAGTTGTGCTACAGAGTAAAAAGATCTTTTAGAGTCACTATCATTTAATATAATTTTAGTATGTTTGTACGGGATTAAACGTGGTAGTTGAAATTCAAGATCAGACCTAGGAATGGAGCTTGAACCTAAAATATGTTTCTCGTTAAATTCTGCCTTTGAACGTACATCAAGTAAACAAAAATCAGTACTTTTAATTATTAATTCCGATAAGTCTTCACAGCTTAAATAATTTACTTTATTCATAATAATTTAGACCTCTTTAAACTTTGGATATGAACCAAATACTCTTATCTGACTTGTTTGTTTTCTTAATTTCTCCATCACTGGTTTAATATTATCGTCATTTTGATGACCATCAAAATCAATTAAAAATATATATTGACCCAAACCTTCTCT
>CAYOMB010000094.1:0-5360 GCA_964404955.1 uncultured Dehalococcoidia bacterium | reverse complement strand
CCAGATTCTATACTTTTTAAATTAGATAATAAGTGTTCAGGTTTTTTAGTACCTACAATTGCAGTATTCACCTGACTATGTGCTAATACAAAAAATAAAGCTAATTCAATATTGTCCTTAGGTGCATTATCAGGCAAAGGCCCTAATTCAATCATTTTATTTGCTCGATCTAAATAGTAATCAGCATATCCTGTTCCATAGACGGGTGGTTTATCTAGCCCCCAAGCAGCATTTGCCAAAGGCCTTTTGATAATGATACCCATGTTGTTAGAAGTAGCAGATTTAAAAATATTTTTGTTAGCCTTTTGATCAATTAAATTAAAACTTGTTTGCAAGGTATCAAATATTCCACTATCAACCGCCCATTCAGCAGATTCATTATCTCCACTATATCCAATAAATCTTGTTTTACCCGATTGCTGGATACGTAAAAGAGTATCAATAACATCACCTTGTTTTAAAATATCAACATTACAGGAATGTAATTGCAAAAGGTCGACATAGTCTGTATTCATTCTACTTAAACTATTATCGATACTTGTCTCTAATGTATTTACTGCCCAATCAATATACTGACCATTATCATTCTCTGGGAGATTACGAGCATGACCGCATTTCGTTGCTAATATATATTCATTTCTTCTTGAAGAAATGGTTTTTCCAATTAATTCTTCACTAAGTCCATAACATGATGATGTATCAAAAAAATTAATTCCATTATCTATAGCTAGATAAAGCAATTTCTGCGCTTCTTTAATATCATCAATAGTAAGTTGGTAGCCTATTTCTGCTAATCCTATCCCAAGTCTACTAATTTCAATATTTGTTTTGCCTAAAATATTTTTTTCCATATTATTTACCTTATGAATTAATTATCTTTAATCATTTCAGTTTGGCTATCTGGACGTGTCAGAGATATATGAAAAAAATCACTTCCGTCTGCAGCTCCATGCCAGTGTATTTCTCCAGCAGGAATAAAAGCAGTATCACCTTCTTGCATTTGAATTTCTTCTTGTCTGTTTGCAACAATACCGACGCCATGAGTTGCAAAAAGGATCTGATCACTTGTGTGTGTATGAAAATGATTTTTTGCACCATTATAAAATTTGACCCAGGCAAAACTATATTGTTCTGTATCAGGGTTACCAACTAGGGGTTGTCTGGTGACTTTCCCACCATAAAACAATGGTGCATTTGAAGCATCTTCAGGTTCAATTTGATTCTTATTTACTACATGCATACACAACCTCATTTATTCTAAATTCTTATTTAATCCAGGCATCCACTTCGATTTCTACTAACCATTCAGGGTCAATAAAACCATCCACAATAAGAAAAGAACTAGCGGGTTTTATTTCAGAGAAAACTTCCCCGTGACCTTTAGCAATTTCATTCCAATCATCACGATTAATAAAAAACACTCTGCTTCTGAATACTGCATCAAGTCCTAAATTAAATTCTGCCAGAGCATTTTTAATTATTTCAAAACATCTTCTGGTTTGCTCTAATGGATCATTTACACCAACGGTTTTGCCATCATCACCTATAGCAGCAGTACCTGCTATAGCAACAATATTGCCAGTTCTGGTAGCTCGAGAAAATCCTATGACTGATTCAAATGGTGAATTAGATTTTACTTTATCCATAAATTATTTCATTGGTTTTAATTTTGGCAAATTATAACGGTCTTCAGGGTTATGCCAGCCTTTAAAGTTAGGCTTCCTTTTTTCATTAAATGCTCTTCTGGATTCCATTCGATCTTCCTTATCACCATGGTTGTGAAGCTCATCAGCAAGATCTCTATAATTTTGTGGGATCTGCGGAGCTAATTGTTTCATCATATATAAGGTATTAACTCTCGAAGCAGGTATCAGAGAAAGCATATGTTCTGCCATACTAATTGCTGTTGGTAGTAATTCTTCTTTTTCTACCAGTCTGTTTATATATCCTAACTGATATAGTCTTTCTGCAGTAAATCTGAATCCCAATGCCATTTCAATTGCAATAGGGTGAGGGAGATTTGCAAAATGTGCATGATCATACCCTCCCAATAACCATCTTTTAGCTTCAGAAACTTCAAAAATTGCTTCTTTCACTGCAACTCTAAGATCAGTTCTTTCAACGATCATAAATCCTCCACCCATAGCGAATCCATTGATTGCACCAATAACTGGTTTTTGTAATGTTCTCTCCATAAATGGATCTCGGAAAGTTTTTCCAGAACGAGATCCTACATCACCACGTTCTAAAGATTCTTTCATATCTTCCCCTGCACAAAAACCTCTTCCTTCCCCAGTAAGTATTGCTACTTCCAAATTGCTATCTTTTTCATACTTAGTAAATGCTTCAGACATTCCTTCTCGAATAACCTCACTGAGAGCATTTAATCTTTCTGGTCTATTGAGTTTTATTATCATTATCTGATCTTGTATATCTATTTCAACAAATGCCATTTTTCTTCCCTTTCTTTATTTTCGAAGAGCTCTGCCAGATAATTCTCTGGTTAAAACTCCTTCAGAGAGAACGATTTTACCGTTCACCATAACATAGTTTATACCTTCAGCAAATGCTTTTGGAGATTCAAAAGTTGCCTGTGTACCAACTTTATCTGGATTGAATATTACCAAATCTGCCTTATATGAATTTTTAATTAATCCACGATCATTTAAACCAAGTCTCTGAGATGGAACTCCAGTCATTTTATGGATTGCACTTTCCAGTGTTAATAAACCTTCTTCTCTCACTAATTGACCTAAGATATAAGGAAAAGTTCCATACGTACGTGGATTAGGATTTTCCCCAACCATAATTCCATCACTTCCAACCATCTGATGAGGATGTTGAATAATAGATCTGATATTATCTGAATTCCCAGTTCTGGCAACAAAACCAACATTTAGATTTTCTTCTACAAGTAATTCACTCATCACATCAACAACACTCATATTCTTGTGCCTGACTAAATCCATAAATGATCGACCAACCCATTCTTGATTTACTTGTGATCCAATATGGCTAAAGTAATAATCTTCTAAACTTCCACCCCATTGAGGATAAACATCTTCCTTAATAGATTCTCTCACTTCACCAGACTGCAAATTTTCAAGCAATTTTCTAGGACCACCTTCGTGAACCCATGGAGGGACAAGTGATGCTAGTAATGTACTTGCTGCAGGGTAGGGGTACTGATCAAATGTCAGATCAACACCTTGTTCTAAACCCTGATCGATGAGAGTTACCATTTGATCACCCATGCCTGTTATAGGACTGTGGTAATGTGATATCTGTACAGGAACTCCACTTTCGACACCGATAGTAATTGCCTCTTTAAAAGGATCCAGTAATCTGTCTCCCAGTCCATAACGGCAATGTGTCACATACATACCACCATATGGTTTTACCGCCTTTGCTAATTCAATTAGTTCATTAGTATCACTATATACATTCGGTACATATGTTAAACCAGTTGAAAAACCAAAGGCTCCGTCTTTCATTCCTGATTCTATTAACTGTTGCATAGACTTTATTGCAGATTCATTTGGGAGCTTATTTGTCCATCCCATAACTTCAGTTCTCACAGCTGAATGAGGAACGAGATAGGCAACATTGCACCCAATATTCCCATCTAATGAATTCAGATACTCTCCAACTGAATTCCAGGTAATTTCACCAGGAATATCCCCATTCACAGATTGTAAATATATGATTAATTCAGATATAACTTTTGTCGAAGCAGGTGCATAAGAAAGGCCATCTTGTCCAATTACTTCCGTTGTAACACCTTGTCTGATTTTTGGTTCATTATAGGGATCATGAAATAGATATAAGTCACAATGTGAATGCATATCAATAAATCCAGGCGATATAACTAATCCCGTGGCATCAATAATATTTTTTGCTTCTGGCCCTGAGCCCTGCGGGATTATTTCGATAGAATCGTCTTTAATTCCAACTGATGCTGAGTAACCTTTATCACCGGATCCATCAATTATTATTCCGTTTTTAATAATATAATCGAACATAAACTATTCCAAAGCTAATTAAATTGATTTATTATTAGACATTATAGACAACGAATACTAAATAGGGGATACATGGAAATATCAAACAGGATAAAAGAAATTAAACCATACCTTTTTATGGAAATTTCCAGAAAAATTGCTGCAAAAAAAGCTGAAGGTGCTGATGTTATATCATTTGGTATTGGAGATCCGGATATTCCGACTCCTGATCATATACTGGATTCGATCATCGAAGCTTCAAAAGTTCCCGCAAATCACAGATACCCAGAATCAGACGGCTTGCCAGAATTTAGAAAAGTTATTTCAGAATGGTATAACAAAAGATTTTCTGTTTCTTTAAATCCTGATACCGAAATTGTACCTTTAATTGGGGCCAAAGAAGGAATAGGACACTTTCCGCTTTGTGTTATGAATCCTGGTGATATTGGTATAGTTCCAGATCCGGGATATCCGGTTTATTCTATCGGGAATCTATTTGCTGGAGGCGAAACTTTTTATGCACCATTACGAGAAGAGAATGAATGGTTATTAGATTTTGAAGCTATACCAAAAGATATCGCAAAAAAAGCTAAATTAATCTGGCTTTGTTATCCAAATAATCCAACTGGAGCAATTGCGCCAGCTTCGTATTTTGAAGAAGCTGTTAAATTTTGCAAAGAAAATGATATTATCCTTTGCCATGATGCATGTTATTCAGAAATAGCATATGACGGGTATAAACCTGTAAGTCTTATGGAAATTGATGGGGCAAAAGATATCTCTATAGAATTCCATTCACTGTCAAAAAGTTACAATATGACTGGTTGGAGAGTAGGAATGGCAGTAGGTAACGAGGAATTAGTAAAGGTTTTAACTATTGTTAAATCAAATATAGATTCAGGTATTCCTCAAGCAGTCCAGTATGGCGCAATGGAAGCATTAACTGCTTCACAAGACTGTATTCAGGATAATATAGATACTTATACAAGGAGAAGAGACCGAGTTATTGGTGCTCTTCAAAATATAGGTTTAGAAATTGTTCCTCCTAAAGCAGGACTTTATATATGGGTAAGAATACCTAAAGGATTTACCTCAGCAGAATTTGCTACAGCATTATTAGATGAAAAAGATCTTGTAGTAACCCCGGGTTCTGGATATGGAGAATTTGGAGAAGGGTATGTTCGTTTCTCACTTACATTAAATGATAGTGATTTAGATCGTGGAATAGATAGATTAGAAACCTGGAAAATACCTACCAAATAGGGAAATAATTATAAGCACTCAATTAAAAAATACATATAAAACCAAAGAAAAAGCAATCCTCGTAGGGGTTGAAATTAGAAGTGCCAAAAATAACGG
>CAYOMB010000093.1:0-5438 GCA_964404955.1 uncultured Dehalococcoidia bacterium | reverse complement strand
AAAGATAGAGAAGTGCTGATATGGTTAAAGAAAGAGAAATATTAAAACTACCTGGGAAAGTTTTTGATACTATTCGGTATGGTATCAGTTGGGGACTTTTATCTGGTAAAAAATCAACAAATGCCAAAACAGATATAAACTCCATTGATGAAATTGAAAAACTTGAAATTGAAAAAAACGACTCAAAATTAAAATCAAATAACAAAATATCTATAAAGATAACCAACCAATCAATAGAAGATAATCCAAGACTATTTGCAAAACTTCCCCCAGCTCTACAGACTGAAGCCAAATCACATAAGCATTTATGGGCATACTTATGCACTGTAGATATAGATACAATTGGTGTGCCTGCATATTACGAAGAACTTACACGTGAAGTTAGAAACCTCCCCTACAAGAATCTCATATACCCTGTAGCTAATGCCGTATTTATTCATTTGAAGCCAGACAAAGAGGATAGTAGAGATACATATATAGCCATCGAGCCTAGTATGGATCCTGATATCGAAGTTCTAATGGAAGAGGTTGATGACTATTTAATTGATTATGTAGAAGATTTAAAAAACGAAAATGAGTTACCCCATCAAGAGGTTTTGCTTAATTGTCTAGAGCAAATATGTACAACTGAGGGCATTAATACTAAGAATAAAATTTTTGTTACAGAAGAACAATATAAAGCATTACAATATCTCATGTTACGAGATAAAGACGGGTTAGGTACAATTCAACCAGTAATATCAGACCCAAATATTGAAGATATTAGTTGTAGTGGTGTCGGCACTTTATTTCTTGAACACAAAGTATTTGGTGGGCTTAAAGCTGGAATACAATTTGATACTGAATTAGAATTAGATCAATTTGTAATCAAGCTTTCTGAAAAGATAAACCGACCAGTAACTGTTAGAGATCCAATAGTGGATGCAGTATTGCCAGATGGATCTCGTGTAAATATAGTTTTTGGCACTGATGTTTCAAAAAGAGGTAGCAATTTTACCATACGAAAGTTTAACGATGTTCCAATCAGTGTTTTGGATCTAATAGACTTTGGTTCTATAAATTATGAAATGTTAGCATATTTATCAATAATGCTTGGTGAAGGAATGAACACCTTTGTTTCAGGCGAAACGGCTTCTGGTAAAACTACATTACTGAATGCAATAAGTACTTTTATTCCAGCAACTTCAAAAATTGTTAGTATTGAAGATACCCCTGAACTACAGGTTCCACACGACAATTGGACTCGAGAAGTTGTAAGAGGATCAGCTGGTTCTTCCGGTACTGGTGCAGCAGTTAC
Organism: uncultured Dehalococcoidia bacterium; assembly: GCA_964404955.1. Classification (GTDB taxonomy): domain Bacteria; phylum Chloroflexota; class Dehalococcoidia; order Lucifugimonadales; family UBA6952; genus UBA6952. Next base: position 4,141 of record CAYOMB010000093.1, on the reverse strand, counting down.
AATGTTTGACTTATTACGAGCTGCTCTCCGTCAAAGACCAAATGAAATTATTATTGGTGAAATACGTGGAGCAGAAGGAGCGATTGCTTTCCAAGCTATGCAAACTGGACATGCATGTATGGCAACATTCCACGCTGCAACAGTCGAAAAACTAATTCAAAGAATGACCGGAGATCCAATTAACGTACCAAAAGCATATATAGATAACTTAAATTTAGTAGTTATCCAAAGTGCGGTAAAATTACCTAATGGTTCTATAGGTCGACGATGTATGAGTATAAATGAAATAGTTGAATATGATCCTGAAACAAATTCTTTTGGTTTTATTGAAGTATTCAGATGGAATCCATCAGATGACACATTTGAATTTCCTGGCTATATGAATACTGCTCTACTCGAAGGAACTGTTGCTCAACGAAGAGGCATTCCAGATAAAGATAGTAGACTAATTTATGATGAAATTGAAAAAAGAGCAGAAATTTTAAAAAGACTTCATGAACGTGGAATTAAAAACTTTTATGAATTAAATGACACTCTTGCGAAAGCAGCAAGAGAAGGATTATTTCAATAAAATGGATTTAATCAAATCAATATTAAATAATATTTCTCAACTTTTCGAACGTAAACATGTTTCAACGGCGGTTGATAAAGTTTCCTCTGACTCAACTGTTATAGGCTACGATTTACTTTCATCTCTAGCATACATGTCAGTTTTAGCTATAGGTGGATTACCTAGGTCACAAATTCTTGAAGGTGCAGCAACACAACCATACAAAGTTTCCGTTTTTTTTGAATATGTATTTCTTTTAGCAAAAAGAATTGGTTTTGAATACACGCTAGCATTTGAAATGGTAGCTAATCGCGCAAAAGCCAGCAATGTTAGAAGTCTGTTATTAAGGTTTTCAGCAGCTATATCATCAGGAGAATCTGAAAGAGACTTTATAATCCAAGAATCTACTCTAGAAAATGATCGATATAAAAATGATTATGAAAGAGCTGTAGAGAATCTCCGTAAATGGACAGATGCTTATGGTGCAATTTTAGTATCAGTCACATTAATTATGGTTGTTTCTTTAGTATCAAGTCTTATGGGATCTTTAACCGAAACCTTTACTATATTGATGGCTGCTGTACTATTTTTTATCACATCAATGGGAGCATATATTATTAATGGAGTATCTCCAAAAGAAGAGGTTACCTATAGCAGTAGATATGGAATAACAAAAGAACGAATGTTGGCAAAAAGATTTTTAAAATTTGGTGTCCCTATTGGACTAATCACAGCTTTTATAATTGCTCCAAATTATAGTCTTTTGCCAGGTACAGCTATTGTATTTGCCTGTCTTGGGATTTCAATGATACCAACTGCATACTTTCAAATGGTAGACCATAATAAAATTGATAAACTTGATCAAGAAATGCCAACTTTTATCAGAACTCTTGGCAATATTGCTGGATCTACTGGTGTTACATTATCGGAAGCAATTAAAAGAATAGATATCGCATCAATGGGCAGTTTAGGATATCACATTGAAAGATTAGGCGTCCGGTTAAAAGCTGAAATACCTATTGATAAATGCTGGGAAAAATTTAGAACGGAGACTGGTAGCGAATTAGTTAATCGTTCAACACACATGCTTGTTGATGGTGCAGAACGTGGAGGAACCCCGGACGATGTGGGTAACATTACAAGCGAATTTTGTAATACTATCGTTCAATTACGAGCGACAAGACAATTAACTTCGTCAACCTTTCTTTATCTAACGATAGTAATGCATGCTGTTATGGCATTTATACTTGTATTTGTTTTAGCTATATTAACAAGTTTTAATCAGGAGCTAGTCTCAGTTCATGCTGAAACTATGGGAGCAACTACAGAAGACGCTGCTTCAATTTCGGTACCAAACAATTTATCTTTGCCCCCAGGTATCGGTCTTATGGAAGGTGGGGATATGCCAAATCCAATCGATATGTTTGGCTCTCCTGATATGGGAGTAACTTCTTTTACTATTATGTTTGTTATTTTTATACTAACATTAGCAAATTCTTTAGCCCCAAAATTTGCCAGTGGTGGAAATAACCTGAAAATTATAGGTCTATTGTGTATAATGTGCTTAGTTTCTGCATCAGTCATTACTATAGTTCCTATGATTGCAGCTCAAATATTTACTATTGCTTAGGATGGATACATGGGAGAATCATTATTTATTGAACCCATAAAAAAATTTATAGGTAACATGCAAGAAAAGCTATCTGCGCTTATAAGTAAACCTGATTCAGATAATTCTGAAGAACAATTAGAATCTCCAGATGATAACACTCTAGAAAATGATATATCTATAGAAAATGACATCGTTGCTCAAATTCCAGCTACTATTCCAGAAATTGATGATGACCTATTAGAAATCGATACAGTTGATAATAATTTTCTTATAGAAGAAGATGAAGAACAAGAAGATAATAATACTGAACTTAATTTAGTAGATGATGATAACAACTTAAGAGATCTCTTTACCACTAATGTTAAAACTGATCCGATAGTATTACAGTTACTTGATAAACATGGCACACTCACTGCTGAAGAGCTAGCCAAAGAACTGAATGAATTTATGCAATTCATAAAAGATAGAGACTAACTTATTGTTTTTGATAAATAATTTCAAAAACTTATTACAACCACAATATGCAGGGGATTTTATCTATATTTTAGTTACTTTCATTTTGCTATGGAAAATTACTAAAGAAGACATGCAAGAAAATATCATTTCAAATAATAATATAATTTTTGGCCTAATATTTGGAATAATCACCATCGCATGGTTACCACAACTTAAACCAATCATATTGAATCAATCATTTATTGATTTAACATCTTTACCGTTTATAAGAATTGTTGATTCTATTTTTGCAGCATTATTTTTAGGTATTCTCTTTTTAATGATTCAATTGATACCAAAAGTGAGACTTGGATCAGGAGATATTAAACTCGCCATACTAATAGGTATGTTATTAGGTTTTTATTGGTCTTTTATAGCATTACTTGCAGTATCAATATTACTTTCCCTTTATTCAATCATAATGGTTTTAAATAAAGGGAAAATCCAAGCATATAGCGAGGTCTATCCATTGGCACCTTTCTGGTTGCTAGGTTCTATATTCGCAGTAATATTTGGAAATATTATCAGTAGTTATTTGGGTATAGTACTTATTAGATAATGGTTATAATCTATTTTTAATTTGAAGACTTGGGTAACTCAAAAGACTCAGGAACATTTGGGTTTTCATTTGTAGGTAATACAACAGTTGCCTTGCCAGGAGCAGTAATAATACCTTCTTGGTTTTCGATGTGAATATCACATTCTATATAACCTAGGCCATCTTCTCCGATAAAACGGTTTACCACAGATCCTTTGGCAATCAATGTATATCCAGGATGATCCATAGCCCTTTGCTGACAAGATAGCTTTTTTAAAAATCCATCATCTCCAATCCAATTTATTAACATATTATGCAACATTGAAGTTCGAATTGGACCATTAATTAAGGTATCCTTATATCCTTTGGAACGAGCCCAGTCTCTTGCTTGATGTAGAGGTTCATAGTTTTCAACGGCAGAAGAAAATCTTATTATATCTGTAGTATTCCAAGTCAATGGACCTAATTCGGGGATTTGGTCACCTATATTTACTTCTTCATAGAATAGTTTAGATTTACTCATTGTTCCCTCAAATATATTAAGGCATTCTTATATTAATCTGTTTAGAAAGTGCAACAACTTCATTACATTGATTAACAATAATTGTTTCACTTACTACAGGAATAAGAGATCTTATTTTACCTTTTTTTTCATAAATATCTACGATTCGTGCTTGTTGAGTTAAGGTATCACCCTCTTTTACAACTTTATACCACTCCGATTCATTTCCTCCATTAACCGCAACAGTTGTATTTGGAACAGTAAAAACAGGAATCGCTGATTCTCCTAACATTCCTTTATCCCAAAACCCGTATGGGGGTCTTATGACATATGCAGGAGGTGCTATTAATGAACCAATAGAGCTATTTTTTGCAAATTCAATATCTACATACCTAGATTTTGTTTCAAATACACCTTGGGTAAATCTTCTAATTGCAGAAATGT
>CAYOMB010000092.1:0-5443 GCA_964404955.1 uncultured Dehalococcoidia bacterium | reverse complement strand
ATGAGATATCTTTGTATTCTTCAAGTAATTCTGAGTTCTCAAAAAATATTCCAAGTTCTGTTTGAGCAGATTCTACTGAATCGGATCCATGAATAAGATTTCTGCCGATATCAATTCCAAAATCACCACGTATTGTTCCAGGATTGGCTTCAACAGGGTTTGTTGCCCCCATTGTATTTCTTACCACAGCAACAGAATTCTTTCCTTGTAAGGCTATTGCGACTATCGGTCCGGAAGTTATAAACTCGACCAATGGACCAAAAAATGGTTTATCTACGTGTGCAGAATAATGTTTCGTTGCTAGTGCGTTATCCATTTGTAAAAGTTTTAGCCCAATAATTGTTAGTCCTCTTTGTTCTAAGCGGGAAATTATAGGTCCAACAAGATTTCTTTGCAAAGTGTCTGGTTTTAATAATACTAATGTTCTTTCCATGATTATTCTCCTTTATTTAGGTTTTGTTATAGTAGGGGGTTTCATATAAAACGGCTCTATAACTGCCGGATCAGCAATTTCGTTGTTTTTTAATTTATCTAACCCTATTGTAGCTAAGTTTATTATCCTGTTACGCGAGACACTATTAAGTACTTTGTATTTGGTGTTGGATTCTAATTGTATAAAATCATTTATTGATTCACCACATATAATAATATCCTTCTCCTGATAGTCTGCTTGATTAATTACTGATAAAATATTTTCTGTAAATGAATCTATTTGGTCTATGGTTGTTTGATGTATTTCGGTCATAATGTTTTCATCAGAGTTATATATCGACCATGCAATTTGCAATTTATTTAATAACATTACGGGGCATATTATACTACCACTTAATCGATGGGTATAAGCTTCCAGTTCAAGACTTGTAGATGTCAACAAAGGTAGGTTATAGGACCATGAAATGGTTTTGGCTGTAGTTAATCCAACTCTAAGCCCACTAAATTGACCAGGACCAATATTAATAGATAAACCTTCTAAATCTTGAAAACTTAATTGATTTTTTGTAAGGATTTTATCAATGCTAGGGAGTAGATCAGGAGTATGATTATATGCAGTATTCCATTCTATTAATTCGATAATTGTTTTTTCTTTACCGATTAGAGCTACGCCTGAATTTTTATTTGAAGTGTCTATTGCTAATAACATTAATTTATTGTATTCGTTTTTAATTTAGATTTTATATTTCTCAAGAGCTTTTCATGTTTGGAACCTTTAGATACAAGCTTAAATTCCCTAGAGGTATCATCTAAAATTTCTATATTTATAATAATATATGCTTGTGGCAACATGTCTATAAATAAATCAGGCCACTCTATTATACATATTGTGTCCTCTCTTATTAGTTCTAGTATACCGATGTCATAAAAATCTATTTTGGTTTCAATACGATAAAGATCAACATGATATATTAGAATCTCAGATCTATATTCATGGGCTATTACAAAAGTTGGGCTTTTAACTTTAAGTTTGGAGTCTATCTCTTTCGCTATTGACTGAGTAAGAGTTGTTTTGCCAGTCCCTAAATCACCTTTTAATAATAATAAAGTATCCTTGGTTATGAACTGAGCTATAGCTTGCCCTAAAATTTGTGTTTGCTTTTCAGATGTAGAAATATAGGTAAAAGTACTCATTGTTTAAAGTGATCCCAACCATTAAATTGATCTAACTTGTACGTTTTACGATCTTTAATCAATTCTATTACTCCTGATTTGCCAGAACAAGCTTTTCCAATGATATGAGATTCAGGTAATAACGATTTTACTGATTCCAACTTGTCAGGTGAAATACTAAACAATAGCTCATAATCTTCACCTCCATTAGTTACTATATCAAAATCTAATTTCGGAAAGACATTAGAAATTTCAGGGTGTATAGGTATTGAAGAATAATTAATCTGAGCACTAAGTTGGCTAGAAATAAGCATCTTATTGAGATCGCTAAATAAGCCATCACTAATGTCCATAGCGCATTTAGACCCTAATTGAATTAATATTTTACCTTCATTTATTTTAGGTTTTGGTCTGAAATGGGCATTATAAAACATCATGGAATTTTGTTTTGTGAGATTGCCTAATCCATTTTGTGGCCTGGATAATTCATACCCGGATTTAGACAAGCCAGTTAATCCAGTTATTCCAATTAGATCTCCATTTTTAAGTAAAGAACGTTGCATTACGGGGCTCTTACTGACTCCATAGAGTGCAACTGTTATAAAAAGTATTGGTGATTTTACTATATCTCCGCCAATAATTTTTGTATTGTATGTTGAAGCACATTCGACAATTCCTTGGTATAGTTTTTTTAAGTCATTTATTTCCATTTCACTTGGTAATCCCAAAGTAATTAATGCAGTTGTAGGAGTGCCTCCCATAGATGCTATATCACTTAAATTTGTAGCTATAGATTTCCAACCAATATCAACTAAATTTGATTTGCTATATTCAAAATGAATATTATCTACCATAGTGTCAGTAGTAGCTAGTTGCAAACCTGATTGTGTATACCAAGCAGCTGTATCGTCACCTATATCGATTTCTATATCTAAAGTCTTATTGAGTGAAGCTTGTATTTCATCATTACTAAGAGTAGTTGATATATATTCAATAATATTAAATTCACCAAAGTCTTTTATTTTCATAATTTATAAAGATTTATCATTGATTAAAGGTAGTATTACTGTCCTTTTTGTAGGTTTTTACTATATATTCCCATAATAGCATGATAAGAATTAAAATTTATAGTAGGAAAAATATTGACAGCTTCTATTTGCAATGTTAAATTCCGTGCAGGGTTCCGAGGCCCGCTAGCTCAATTTGGCAGAGCAACTGACTCTTAATCAGTAGGTTCTCGGTTCGAGCCCGAGGCGGGTCATTTTCGTGGACAAACCTTTTTTGATGATCCATTATTAATGGGGGGAAGTGTCGGAATTGGTAGACGAGCATGACTTAGGATCATGTGCCGTGAGGCGTAGGAGTTCGAGTCTCCTCTTCCCCACGAGCAACAAATATAAAAAAGTTTAGTAGATATTTGGAGGACAAAGTGGCAGCACTTCTAGAAGTAAAAAATCTAAGAACACACTTTTATACTATTGAAGGTGAAGTTAAGGCTGTAGATGGGGTTTCTTACGATCTGCAACCCGGAGAAATTCTCGGACTAGTTGGTGAAAGTGGTTGTGGAAAAAGCGTAAGCGCTATGTCAGTGATGCGTTTGATTCCTTGGCCTCCAGGAAAGATCCTCGATGGAGAGGTTTGGTTCGACGGCGTTGATCTATTACAATTAGAAGAAGAAGAAATGCGCAAAATACGAGGAAAAGAAATTGGTATGGTTTTTCAGGAACCTATGACTTCCTTAAATCCTGTTTTAACTATAGGCAAACAGTTGACAGAAACTATGGAACTTCATTTAGGTTTAACTCCAGAAGAAGCTACTAATAGAGCTATTGAACTTTTAGAAATGGTAGGAATTCCAGATGCAGGTAGCCGCTTACCTCAATACCCTCATCAATTTAGTGGTGGTATGAGGCAAAGAGTTATGATTGCTATGGCAATGAGCTGCAATCCGCGATTGATTATAGCTGATGAACCTACAACGGCTTTGGATGTGACAATTCAAGCTCAAATATTAGATTTGATGCAAGATCTTTGTAGACAAAATGGTGTTGCATTAATTGTTATTACTCATAATTTGGGTGTTGTTGCACGATATGCAGATAGAGTAAATGTTATGTATGCTGGAAATGTCGTAGAACGAGGAAGTGCTCAAGAAATTTATCATAACCCACAACATCCATACACTAAAGGACTTTTGAATTCTGTTCCTCGTTTAGACGATACAGTTAAGAAGAAATTAGATCCTATTCAAGGATTGCCACCAAGTTTGAGTAAGCCTTGCTTGTGCCAATTTTGTGGAGAGCCTCAACCTACCTTAGTTGAGGTGGCGAAAGATCATCTTGCAGCAAAATGTAATGCTGATCCAAATTGTGAGGGATGGTTCCCAAGAGATTTAGGATAGATATTGACTATTTAGTATAAAGTATTAGTCTTTAATACTAGGAGAAAAAAATGGTAGCAGAAACAGAAAATTTAGTAGAAGTAAATAATTTAAAAATGTATTTCCCTGTTAAAAAGGGAGTTGTTTTTCAAAAGCACGTTGCAGACATTAAGGCTGTTGACGATGTTTCTTTTACAATAAAAAAAGGTGAAACTCTTGGACTTGTAGGAGAAAGTGGTTGTGGAAAGACTACAACAGGCCGATGTATATTGCAGTTAAATACCCCAACGGCTGGCACTGTGAATTTTGATGGTCATGAATTGACTACAATGAAACCTGCAGACCTAAGGGCTTTTCGTAGTAGGATGCAGATGATCTTCCAAGATCCTTATAGTTCTCTTGATCCACGACAGAGTTGTGGAGGAATTGTTAGTGAACCTTTAATTGTTCATAATATGGCCAAAAGTAAGAATGAAATAAAAAATCAAATTGAAGAGTTGCTTAGTGTTGTTGGATTAAATCCATCTATGGCAGGTAGATTCCCACATGAATTTAGTGGGGGTCAGCGACAGAGAATTGGAGTAGCAAGAGCCTTAGCAGTACGACCTGACTTGATTGTATGTGATGAACCTGTATCAGCATTGGATGTTTCAATTCAGGCTCAGGTAATCAACCTTTTAGAAGATTTACAAGAACAATTCGATTTAACTTATTTGTTTATTGCACATGATTTATCCGTTGTTAGGCACATTAGTGATAGAATCGGTGTTATGTATCTCGGTCATATGGTTGAATTAGCAGATAGACTGGAGTTATATGACAATCCTCAGCATCCATATACTAAAGCATTACTTTCAGCCGTACCTATTCCAGATCCTGTTGCAGAGGCTACTAGAGAACGAATTGTATTAGAAGGCGATGTTCCAAGCCCATTAAACCCACCCGAAGGTTGTGTTTTCAAAACTCGTTGTTCAAAGGTAGGTTGTAGTGGTGGTGATGTCACTATGGAGTTAATGGAGTCTACCCCAGGCCATTTTGTGGACAGTTGCGTTCACTCCAAATAATCTATTTGTGGTAATATATGTCTATATGACATATAAATAGAATAACTCTATATGGAACAATCCCAAATACGAAATTTTTGTATAATTGCACATGTTGATCACGGAAAGTCGACACTTGCTGATCGGTTTTTGGAGATTACTAATTCAGTTCCCTCAAGATCTATGATGAATCAATACCTAGATCAAATGGATCTCGAAAGAGAACGAGGAATTACTATTAAAGCTCAAGCTGTTCGACTTAATTATGACTCTGTTGATAAAAAACCGTATCAATTGAATATTATTGATACCCCAGGGCATGTTGACTTTAGTAATGAGGTTTTTCGTAGTTTACGAGCATGTGATGGCGCTTTACTTTTAGTTGATGCAAGTCAAGGTATACAAGCTCAGACTT
>CAYOMB010000091.1:0-5522 GCA_964404955.1 uncultured Dehalococcoidia bacterium | reverse complement strand
TCCATGAACCTTGAGCCAAAATATTTGGGAGACCATCGTGATAAATACTGAAGTCTTGATCATAGTGAATCCTGTGCCAGTTTTCTATAGCAGCACTCCATCTAAATAAATGAGTCGGTGTCATTGGGCCTATAATATATGGTGGCAAGTCTTGGCCAACTTCGACATCGTCATAATATGTTTGTTCTTTATTTCTTAATTCTTCTTGAGTAGGCATAACTATTCTCCTTTCTTGAAAATATATTTATCTTCTAAAGCTTGAAGATCGTGTGATACAGAGTAATGTACCATCTTGATTTCTATATGTTGTTTCCATAGTGATAATTAACATATGAGAACCGTCTCGACCTACACGTTCTGTTATATTATGGTATTTGTTTTTAGCATATACTCTATCGCCCATTGATGGGTATTTATATACTTCAATCTCATTTCCGGCATTTAATACTCGAACAAGATCTGTGGGTATATCTGGAAGAGCACCAGGTCTACTACTGGTTCTTACACCACCAATACCATCTGAAACTGGATTTTCTCTAAAAGCTCTGGTAACAGGATCGTCCTCACGAGGATGTGTTCTATTAAGATAGGTTACATAAATTCCAGGGGTGGTAGTTTCTCCAAATTTTGTAGATTTTGCAAATTTTTCATCAAAGTGTCTAGGATCTGGATCCATTACGGCTTGAGTAAATCTACGCAAACCTTCTCTCTCAACTCCCCAGACAGTGACTTCGTGTTCTTCACCCTCAGCACCTATTAGAGCTTTTATGTCATCAGTTAATTTACTTTCTCCATTTGAAGTCATGACCTCTCCTTCCTTCACAGTCGAATTTTCTTCTCTTGAGACATAAAAAGGGTAATAAAAACAGTCTGAAAAACGACCAATTTCTTGTCTTTATTTACCCCAAAAGCTACTTAGTAGAGGGATAATACTGCACCTTTACATTAGAGTCAATACTATCTTAGGTTAGAAAATGCTACTTTAATTGACAGAAAATTAAAGAAAGAATACAATGCCACATTCGTAAAATATTAATCGTAATTTTGTATAATAATTGAATAGTAAAAAAACTTGTTTTTTATAATAACCTACAATGGGAGCATTAATGCAAAAAAGCAGCATTATTAGAATTGGTGACAAGGTTGTTAGGAAACCTCGTACTAAAGAATTTGAAACTGAAATAATACAAGAATCATATTCCAACACTTCTGTTGGATCGAGGAGACTTGAGTCTCCACTACTTATCATTTACGTTTTTGGATTTATTATTTCACTGGGTACTTTATTTCTGTGGTTACCATTTGCAAACAATACTAATGAATTTACTCCATTTATAACTGCGTTATTTACATCTACTTCAGCAGCTACTTTAACAGGATTAGTTACTGTTAATACTGCAGAATATTGGAGTTTTTCTGGGGAAATAGTAATATCAATTCTTATGTTTTTAGGTGGGGCTACCTTTATGAGTACTGCAACCTTTTTATTGGTTGTTGTAGCTCAACAATTTACTTCAAGTAATCAACTTGTATTGTGGGAAAATCAACCAATTAAAGAGATGATTGGATCTTCAAACGTATTAAGAATTACTCTTCAAGTTGCAGTTTTAGGTATAATTATTCAGTTAGCTGCTGCTATATTCTATTATTATCGTTTTATGCCTCTATTTGAAAATAATGGAGATGTTATCTGGCAATCTATTTTTTTATCAATATCCTCATATAATAATGCTGGTTTTACTATAATTCCTGATAGTCCTAGCTTATCTTTCTTTTTTCAAGATCACATAACGTTACTATTTGTAGCATTTATGATTTTTCTTGGAAGCTTAAGTTATCCTGTAATTCTTGAATTATTAAAATTCAAACGATTTAAGCGATTATCATTAGATACAAAATTAGTTCTTGTAACTACCTTGAGTTTAATAGTTATAGGAACAATATTTTTCCTTATAACTGAATCAGGGAATCCAGAAACATTTAAAGATCAAAATATGCTAGAAAAGATAAGTACTTCTCTTTTTCAATCTATAAGTGGAAGAACAGCCGGGTTTTCATCGATAGATTTCAGTGCAACAAGGGAGTATACCAATATTTTGTATGCAGGATTAATGTTCATTGGAGGAGCTTCCGGTTCTGTCGCAGGTGGAATAAAAGTTACGACTTTTGCTGTTATAGTACTAGCAATAATGACTGCTAGTAGGGGGAAAACTTATGTAGAGGCTTATGGTAGAGAAATTCCGAATTCATTGGTAGTAAGGGCTTTTTCTCTTTCATTTATTGCTATTATGTTTATTTTCACAATTGCATTTTTATTAGTTATTACCGAAAATATTACCTATAGCAAAGTCTTGTTCGAAGTGATTTCTGCATTTGGAACTGTAGGTTTATCAACCGGTATCACTTCTTCCTTAACTGACATAGGCCAATTATTAATAATATTTACGATGTTTATCGGTCGAGTTGGTCCGTTAACAATTGCATTAGCATTAGGTAGAAGTCGATATACGGCACTATATCGCTATTCAGAAGAAAGAATTAGAATTGGATAAATATTAAGAAAAGGAAATTAAGATGGCAAGAAAAGCTATAGTGGTTGGTTTGGGAAGATTTGGAATAAGTTTAGCACAAGAATTAGATACACTTGGATTTGATGTATTGGCACTTGATAGTAGTGATCATGTGATTGAAAACTTGCAAGGACAATTAACCTATATGATCAAAGGTGACTCAACAAGTGAAGCTGTATTACGTGATTTGGGTATTGCTAACTATGATTTAGGAATAGTTGCTATAGGTTCGGATATCCAAGCTAATATAATGACGACAATTCTATTAAAAACACTTGGGGTAAAACAAGTTATTGCTAGATCGAATAATACCTTGCATTCGCAAACTCTCGAAAGAGTTGGTGCCGATAAAGTAGTTAATCCCGAGCATGATGCAGGTGTACGGATGGCTCACACATTATTTAATCCGGATGTTCAAGATTATTTATCTGTAGCATCAAAGTTTGGTATTAGTAGAGTTAAACCACCTATAAATGTTGTAGGTAAAACTATTGAAGAATCTGGACTTGGTGGGACCAGAGATAAATATGGTGTTTCGGTTCTCGCTATTCGTAGAGGAAAGGATCCAATAATTTTCCCCGCAAAGGATGAATCAATACGTGAAAATGATGTTTTGTTTATTGCCGGAAGAGATGATCTATTAGACCGAATGCGCTCTGAAGACATCAATAATTAATTATCAATTGGGTGATATATGAGCAAATATAATATAGTGGTACCTGTAATGGGAGATTCGAGCGATGAGCATGCTATTAATCTTGCTAAACTTATGGCTCAGCAAAATAAAGGACAAGTATTTGTTTTTCATGTTATTGAAGTAGGTCGTCAATTGCCATTAGATGCTGATCTTACACTAGATTTTAATATAGGAGACGGTATTTTAAATTCGGTTGAATCAAAAGCGAAAAAAACTAATCTTCATGTTGAAGCTGAGTTATTACAAGCAAGGGAAGCTGGATTAGCTATTATACAAGAGGCTGTAGATCGCGATGCTAGTTTAATTATTATTTCATCAGAGTATAAAAGAGCACACGGTTCTTTTACATTAGGTTATACTGTTCCATACGTTTTAGAAAATGCTCATTGTCCGGTGCTATTATATAGAAACGAAAAATTGTAATAAAGGTACTTTATGAATATTGTTATCATGGGCTGCAATGGAATAGCTGTTAATGTAGCTGAAAAGATGGCTAATAAAGAAAATAATATATCTATTATTGATGTTCATGCAGATAATTTCTTAATTATAGATGAAACTGAAAATATAAAAACAATAATAGGAGACGGTACTGTTTCGACTGATTTAGAAACAGTTGGAATAACAGAAAGTGATATATTTTTAGCATTAGAACCTAACGACAATCGAAATATATTAGCTTCACAAAAAGTAAAGTCACTATATAACGTGAAAACCATATTATGTTTAGTTTCTGATCCGAAAAAAGATGGAATATATCGTAAGTTAGGTTTAAATGTTATTAGTACTACAAGTTTAATATCTGATATTGTTCTTGATTCAATAAGATAAAGAAAAGGAAATATATGTACGCCTTAATATTAGGATGTGGAACAATTGGATATAACTTAGCATCAGAGCTTTTATCAAGTGGTAATGAGGTTTTGGTATTTGAACCTGATGCGGTTCGTTATTCTTCAGTAGTTAATGCTTTTGGTAGTGTAGCCTTACAGGCTGATGGGACAAATCCTACTAGTTTAGAAAAAGCTGGAGTTAGAAGAGCAGATTTATTAATTGCAGTAACAGGTGATGACTCATCTAATTTAGTTGGGTGCCAAGTTGCAAAATTATCATTTAATATTCCTAAAACTATAGCTTTGGTAAATAATCCAGAAAATGAGACCTTATTTAAAGAGTTAGGTGTCGATGTCATAATTAACCACACTGACGTAATCCTCCAGGATTTGGAGGAGAGTATTCCTGATGCACATAAACCATCATTTTTTGAAATGCCTTTATCAGAAAATTCACAACGAAAAATATTTCGTGTTCACGTTGAATTAGAAAGTAATGTTATTGGTATTAAAATCAACGATATACAATTGCCACAAGACACCTCTATTTTAATGATGATAGATGGACGTGGAAATTCAAAAGTCATTGATGATAATACAACTATCGATATTGGAGATGAATTAGTATTTATTGGAGATGAAGACTCTATAAGAGTTTTAAATAATTGGCTTACAATGTAGGAGATTTTATGGTTCGAAATATATCATATTTAGGTCCAGCTGGAACTTTTACTGAATTAGCTGCACAATTGTATGATTCCAAAGCTAATTTGATACCTCAATCTAGCTTTCGTGCAGTATATGACTCGGTGAATATCAATAGTGATCTTGCTGTTTTACCTATTGAAAATAGTTTAAATGGTTCGGTTGTAGATACTCTGGATTTATTAATACATGATCCATCATTAATTATTTGCGATGAAGTGATAATTAAAATAGAGCATCATTTCATTATTGATCCAAACACTAATGTTAATGATGTAAAAAATATATATTCTCATCCTCAAGCATTAGCACAATGCAGGGTATTTCTTGAGGCTAATTTTCCAAATGCAAATTTAGTAGCTTCTTTGAGCACAGCTTCTGCTGTAGAACAAATTAAAGGTGATTCTCAGGGAGCATCTATAGGAAACTTAGGTTCAGCTGAACTCTATGGCATGAAAATATTAAACAAAAGTATTCAAGATAATTCATCGAATGTAACCAGATTTGTTGTTTTGGGAAATGATTATACAGATTCGACTGGTTCAGATAAAACTTCACTATGTTTTAGTTATGAAGTGGATAAACCAGGACAGCTATACGATACTATAGGAATTTTTGCATCTAATGATATCAATTTGATAAAAATTGAATCTCGACCTTCTAGAGAAGGTTTGGGTCAATATATATTTTTAATTGATTTTGATGGTCATCAAAATG